>JBBRIN010000399.1:0-4558 GCA_038221115.1 Tepidisphaerales bacterium | reverse complement strand
CACGTCTTTGGCATCCGATGTTCCCTGTCCCGTCGGACCGCGAAACTGCGGCCAATCACGATCTGTCGCCCACAGCGGGATCGACACGGCCATCGACAGCAAGGACAGAAACATCACCCGATACGACATGCGCTACCTCGTTAGATCAGTACATGTACCATGACCGCACGCCCCGTGACAGAGTCAAAGTATTCGCGCAATTCTTGCGGCACGATCTCACATGCAGTTGAACCTCGAACAGGAAGAAGTCGCCGACCACCTCTACGGCCGCATCCTTACCCTCGCCGGTCCCGGCTCCGGCAAGACCAGAACCCTCACCGAGCGCACCGGCCGCCTCATCCGCAAAGGCATCAACCCCGCGAACATCCTGTGTCTCACCTTCACCAACAAAGCGCGCGACGAGATGCGCGACCGCATCACTGCCGTTCACGGCGCCCCCGCCCAGCGCGTTTTTATCAGCAACTTCCACGGCCTGTGCGGCGTCATCCTCCGCCGCTTGGGCTCGCTGCTCGGCTACACCGAACGCCTCACCGTGTGCGATTCCGACGACCAGATCGACCTTCTGCTTCAGATCGCCCGCATGATGGGCCTCGAACCGACCAAGCCCCAGGCCCGCGGCATGGCCGCCGCCATCAATGACTGGCGCGAAAACCTTGGAACCGACGCCCAGCTCATTGCCATGATCGGCGAGCGCATTGACGACGATGAATTCAAGGTCATCCGCAAGTACGTCGACGTCCTCCGCGCAAGAAATCAATGCGATTTCAGCGGCCTCCTATCGGAAACCGTCCGCCTCCTGCGTCAGTCGTCAGACGTTAAGTCCAAGCTCCAGAGCAAGTTCCGGTTCATCCAGGTCGACGAATACCAGGATACGAACCGTGCCCAAAATGAAATCGTCGAGTTAATCACCGGTCTTGAGGATAACGTGCTCGCAGTCGGCGATGCCGACCAGAGCATCTACGAATGGCGCGGAGCCAGCCCCGAAGGCATCCCCCAGTTCATTCGCAATGGACAGGCCAAAACGGGCGCCTGCAAGATCGTCAAACTCGGCGTAAATTACCGCTCCACACCCGAAATCATCGCCGTCACCGACCGCCTCATCAAGCACTCCTCCAACCGCATCAACGTTGAGTTCACCACGATCCACAAGAGCGGCGAGCCCGTGAAATGCGCCAGGCTCCCCAAGCCCGAAGATGAAGCCGAGGTCGTCGCCATGAACGTGCAGACGATGATGCGCAACGGCACCCAGCCGCGCGACATGGCCGTGTTCTACCGCACCAACGACATGAGCCGCCTCATCGAGCAGGCCCTGGCCAAGCGCCAAATCGCGTATGTCGTCGTCGGCAGCGGCAGCTATTACGACCGCATGGAAGTAAAAGATGTGCTGTCGATGATGCGCTTCCTCTGCAACCCGCGCGACGGAATCTCCTTTGCCCGAATGGCCAATAAGCCCGCGCGCGGGATGGGCGATGCCCTGATCGGCAAGCTGGAGGCATACGCCGAACGCCATCGGGTCAATTTGCTCGACGCCATGAGCGACGCGCATTTGTCCAGGGTCACCGACGACAACGGCAAGCCGCTGAGCGACGCCGCCCTGAAAGCCTGCCGCGACGTTCGCCACATCTTCGGTTTCGATTTATCGGGCCTCAGCGTCGCCGACATCGCCAATGAAGTTCTCGCCCGCACCCATTACGATGATTGGCTCAAGGATCGGTACGATGAGAAGGGCGAGTACGAGTCCCGCGCCCGCAATGTCATCGAGCTAACCAACAGCATCGCCGCGTTCTCCGCCAGTCAGCGCGGCGCGACCATCGCAGATTACCTCCAGAGCATTTCCCTCTACACCGACCGCGACGGCAACAAGGACGACAACGGCGTGCGGCTGATGTCCCTTCACGCGTCCAAAGGACTCGAATTCGACGTCGTCTACATGATCGGCCTCGAACACACGATCCTTCCCCACGAACGCGCCGTTGCGGACCGCGGCGAAGCCGGCATCGAGGAAGAGCGCCGCCTCTGCTACGTCGGCTTCACCCGCGCCAAAAAAATCCTCCGCGCCACCTGGTGCCAGGCCCGCCAGGACGTCTACGCCCGCAGCGCCACCGCCCGATTCCGCCCCAGCATCCCCAGCCGCTTCCTCGTCGAAGCCGGCCTCATGACCAAAGAAGAATACGACGCCGCCGTCAGCGAAGCCGTCGCCGGCCGCCCTAAAAAAAGCCGCCGCGTCCAATGACGTCCGACGTCGACTCGATTTCGCCCCCAGCTCCATCGCTCACCCCACCGGCACGACCACGCTGATCCCCCCGCCCCCCTCGATTCGCCGAATCGGCAACCCATACACCCGGCTCAGCAGCTCTTCCCGAAACACGACATCCGCCCCACCGTCCGCCGCGACGCCGCCTTCGTGCAACAGAATCAGCCGATCCGCGAACGCCCCAGCCAGGTTCAGGTCGTGCGACGCCATCAGCACCCCGATCGACCGCTCGCGGGTGAGCGCTTTCAGCAGCGTGCACAGCTCCACCTGGTGCTTGAGGTCCAGAAAGGTGTTCGGCTCGTCCAGAAGCATCGCCGCGGGCTCCTGTGCCAGACACCGGCCGATGAAAACCCGCTGGCGCTGCCCCCCCGACAGCTCATTCATGCCCCGATCAACCAATTCTTGCAGACCCAGTTCGGCGACGATGTTCGTCACCACCTGGAGGTCGTGGCGTGTCTCAAGCCCAAACGCGCCCCAGTAGGGCGCGCGGCCGAGCCGGATGACATCGGCGACTGTTTGATCGGGGTCATACGCCGGGTTCTGCGGGAGGTATGCGAGCCGCCGGGCCAGCTCCCGGCGCGGCCACTCGCGCAGCGGTTTGCCCTCCCAGGCGACATCCCCTTCGCCGCGCAGTTGCCCGAGAAGCAGCTTCATTAGCGTGCTCTTGCCGCTGCCGTTGGGCCCGAGCACGGCGACGAACTCGCCGGCGGCAAGCGACACGGAAACTCCCTGAACCGCAGGCCGAATGCCGTACGAAAAACGGAGCGACGACGCTCGGAGCAACGGGATCGCATCAGGCATGGCTGGTGATCCCCCGTCGCCGCCACAGAAGCAGCAGAAAGAACGGCCCGCCCAGCATTCCGGTAAGCACGCCAACCGGGAGAATGCCGCTGGTTCGGGGCGCCAGCCCACGCGACACCGCGTCGGCCAGCGCCAGCAAACTGGCGCCGACGGCGGTCGCAAGCGGCAGCACCTTTCGCTGATCCGAACCTGCGAGCAGTCGGGCGACGTGCGGACAGATCAGCCCGACGAATCCGATCGGGCCGCTGATCGCAACCGCGGCGGCGGTAATGATCGACGCCACGCCCATCGCCGCCCAGCGAAGGCGGTGGATCCGCACGCCAAGCGCCTCCGCCTCATCTTCACCCAGCGCCGCGACGTTGAGCTGCCCGCTCAGATAGAGCAGCGCCACCCAACCCACCGCGACGACGGCGGCGGCGATTTGAATCTGCGTCGCGCCGAGGTTGGTATTGATGCCGCCGACGAGAAATCGAAACGGGCCGCCCGTGCCAAAGGTGACCTCGCGCGTCATGTTGAGGTGGTAGACGAGCAGATAGATCGCCGCACAGATGGCGCTGACGATCACGCCGACGAGCAGGAGGGTGACCGGCTCCAATCGCCCGCGCCGCTGCGCCACAAGCAGCACGATTGACAGCGCGCCGAGGGCGCCGACGAACGCCGCCGATTGTTGTGTAAAGGCAGCGATCCATGCGACGGAGGAGGCGACCGTGACCGCCCACAGGTAGCTGACGAGTGTCGCGCCGCTGCTGACGCCGAGCAGATACGGATCAGCCAGAGGATTGCGCAGGACCGCCTGATAAGTCGCCCCAGCGGCGGCCAGAGCGCCCCCAACGAGCGACGCGACGACCACATTTCGCAGCCGATCGCCCCGGATGAAGGCATCCGCCGGCCAACCCCAGCCCGTGCTGCCGATGGAAAGGCAGATCGCCGCAATACCGAGCCAGCAGGCGGCGCTGACCGCGCACAGCACCAGCAAACGCGAAAGGGTCCACGGCTTCACGGCTGGGTGGCTCCCGTCCGGTGGGCATCAAAGAGGCAACGCTGGATCGCCTCCGCCACGTCGCCCACGTGCGCGCCCGGCAGAAGAACGTAAGCATCATTCAGCAGATACACCCGTCCCTGCCCCGCCGGCACGTTGGGCAAGCTCGCCCAGAACCGCTTCGCACTCTCCAGCAAGGACTGAGGCGCCGCGGGCCGAAGCACAATCACCACTTCCGGCCGCAGCCGCACGAGCGTCTCATGATCCGCCGACGGCCAGGACGCCCCGAGCGTCGCCGCGACGTTCGCTCCACCCGCCGCCGTCAGCAGATCATCGATATACGTTCCAGCGCCGACGAGTGATTTACCCTCCTCATCCAGCGTCAGCAGCGCGCGCACTTTCGGCCGACCGGCCGCCCGCTGGCGGACCGCAGCAATCTGCGCCTCAATTTTTTTCGCCAGCGCCTCCCCCTTGCCAGCCTCGCCAATAGCCGCGCCGACCTGCCGCGTCATCGCCAGGCTGTC
>JBBRIN010000398.1:0-4566 GCA_038221115.1 Tepidisphaerales bacterium | reverse complement strand
CGACTGCCCGCTCCCTCACGGTCGCGGCTCGTTAAATCCCATTCCAGGAAAATCGCGCACAATCCTCTTGGCCGAGCTGGGGCTCGGCGTTCCCAGGGCGCGAGTTTTAGACCACGATTTAGACCATGCTATCCGCCGGCGCTTATTCCTTCCGCCAGAAGTCCCGACTGGCGATCAGTCTCTCCTGGGTTGCTGGCTATACCAATGTCATTGCGTTCGTCATGCTTGGGAAGATCGTCGTTTCGCATGTGACGGGGAATGTGACGCATTTCGGCCTGGCGGCGGCCGAGGCGATGGAGCAGACGCCGGGGGCCTGGTCGCAGATCGGGTTTTTCGGGCTGATCGTCTTCTCGTTCTTCGCCGGCGCGGTCTCGTCGGCGATCATGACCGAAACCGCCCGGCGGCGCGGCGTGGCGTCGAAATACATGCTCCCGATGGCCGTGGAAGCCTTGCTGCTGGTCTCACTCGCGATCGGCGTCTCGCTTCACCTCTCGGGGTATCTCTCGATCCAATCCAGCGTGCACCACTACTGGATGACCACTGTCGCATCCGCCGCCATGGGATTGCAGAACGCCACCATCACCCGCATTAGCGGGGCGGTCATTCGGACGACGCATCTGACCGGCGTCACCACCGACCTGGGGCTGGAGAGCGTGCAGTACATTCTCTGGGCCTGGGATCGCAGCCGCCGACCGGCGGGGAAGAACGGAACCGCGGCCGCCGGGCCTGCAAGCAGACTGGCGAGGGTTTGGAAAGTCTCCCGTCGACAACCGAGCTTCCAGCGAATTCTGCTGCTGGCGAGCGTGATCGGCTCTTTCCTGTTCGGCGCGACGGCCGGGCCGATCGTCTTCTTCCACTACCCCAATCTCGCGCTCGCCGCCCCGGTCCTCTTTCTGCTCTGGATCATCTATGTCGATTGGCGAAAGCCGATCGCCGACGTGAAGGAACTCGACCTGACGGCCGACCGGGAGTTCGGCGGAGAAGGCCTGGTTCGCGAAATGCTCCCCGAGGGCGTCGGCATCTATCGCCTGGTCCACCGCCGCCGCGATGCCCAGCACAGCCCGCCAGACTTTGAAGCCTGGCTCGAACGTCTGCCCAAGCATTGGCGGGTGATCATCCTCGCCGTCAGCCCGCTGACTCGCTTCGACCCCGACAGCGCGCTCAATCTAACCACCGCTCTCCAAAAGCTCCGCAGCCAGGGGAGAAACCTGATCCTTCTCGGCGTCAAACCCGCGCAGTACAAGATCCTTTACCAGGCCGGCCTGATCGACGTGCTGGGCCAGCAGAACGTCGCCGCCGACGTCGAACTGGCGGTGGCGCGGGCGTACAACTGCCTCGACGAAATGCAGAATGCAAAATCGGGAATGCAGAATGGAGCAAGGCAATCCGCCCGAATCCATTCTGCATTCCCTATTTTGCATTCTGCATTTGGTCGTTACTGCGGGATCGTCCCGACGATCGTCGCCGGGCTCGACGTCTGGCTCGGCACCGCCATCGGCGAAGGGGCGGCGGTGTCCATCAGGTCGTCGTCCGCGTCTTCGACGTAGACATCTTCCAGTTCCGTCGCATCGACCTCTCGCCGCATCAGGTAATAGATGATCGTGCTGGACGAGAAGTAGAAGCTGATCGCGAAGGCGCCAATCATGCCGATCAGCAGGTAAACCCAGAAGCTGATCAGGAACGACGACGGGGACTCGCTCCACGAGAGGCCGGCGTAGTTCACGTCATAAGGCAGCTTGTCGGCGGCGAAGGGAAGCGGCTCGGGCCAGACGGCGTTGAAATTGTACGCCGTGTCGCCCGCCAGGAACGCCGTCACGAACGAATGAGTTAGAATCAGCGTCAGCCAGACGAAGAACCGGACAAACAGGTAGCTAAGCGCGCCGTACCCAACCGCAACGGCGGTGTAGAACAGCATCCGCCACGGGCGGGCAAAGACATAGCTGAAGCTTCGGCTGATGGCATCGAAGCTGTCGGAGCCTTCGACCGCGATCGTCGGGAACATCAGCCCCAGTCCGCCGATCGTGCCGAACAGCACGAGCGTCGCCACCACGCCGGCTAGCAGCGCCAGGATGAACAGGGCCGACGCGACAATGTCGCCGACCGGCAGGTAGTAGAGCAACCCGCCGGCGGCGACCACCAGCCCGATGACGGCCATGATCATCACACGAATCAGCGGGGCGAAAACGAAGCTGAGAATCTAGCTGACGCTCAACCGCAGGGCCTCGCGGACGGCGATTTTCTCCTCGCGGGCGACATGCACGGCCGCGATGCGAGCGATCGCCCCGCCGAAGACCGCCCAGACCAACAGGAACAAAATCGTGAAGAGGACGGCGTAGACGGTGTGATATCCCCAGAGCCAGCGCGGGCCGACGGAGAAGAAGTTGGTCACGCCGTCCACCACGCCGCCGGTGACGAGCCAGTTGTTGGTGAAGACCCCGCGAGCGACGACATTCACCTGGGTAACTTCGTATTCGAAGAACTGGCCGAAGACGCCGTGGGGGACGACGGCTTTCATATCCTGAAGGCCCTGCGCGATCTTCTGATCCACCTCAGGGCGAAGCGCCTTGTCGTCATCGTCGATTTTCTTGAGCGCCTTCTCCTTCTTGGCCGAGTCGGTCTCCTTATTGGCCTCGTCGGTGTCCTTTTTCTTCTGGTCGTCGGCCTTCTTGAAGCCGTCGACCTTCATGGCTTGAAACTTGCCCTTGACCTCGGCTTCCCGGCCAAAGATGTCGGTTGCTTCATCCTGCGCCTGGGCGGCGGTGATCAGCTCCAACTTTTGGAGCTTGCGGGCCATGGTGTCGCGGTTGGCCTTGCGGTCGGCCTTGATCTTCTGTGCGAAATCCGCCGAGGGATCGCGGGCTTTGGCGAAGGCCTCATAGGCCCAGGCCTCGTGATAGTTTGCCTTGCTGGCCACCGGCCAGACGGCGTCCAGGATTCGCCCGCCGACGTAAAGCGTCAGCAGGGCGACAAGCCCGAGGACGAGTTTGGAGGGGTGCACCGCAACGCGAAACGCGCGGAAGATATGGGTAAACGGAAAGACTTCTCGCCAATTGATAGCTTGAAGCACGGTGTTCTGTTGCATTTGCGGTTCGTCCGCCATGGGCGGTCTCCTGTTGTCCCTGCGTTCGTTTCACCAGGCGAGCGCCGCGCGCCAGCCCGACTCGTCGGCGGCCGCATTATAGTGGGCGCGCCCGGCCGCACAATCAGACAATTGCGCGTGGCGGGAAAAGGAGTTGTGAGCCCTTGGCGGGCGAATGACGAATGACGAAATTCGAATGACGAAACAAATTCGAATCTCGACTGTTCAAATGTTCAAATCTGAAATTTCCTACGCCACGGCGGCTTCCACAACTTTTACCGTTCCCCGAACCTTCGGCTTCTTCTTTGACCCGCGAACGCTTGGTCGGAGGACAATCTCGATATCCATCTCCAGACCGTTGAGCAACGACAGTAGCCGATCGACGGAGAAGCCGGTGTGACGTCCGTTCATCAGCTTCGACACATCCGGCTGGGCAAGTCCGAGCTGCAATGCCGCCTTCGCTTGCGTCAGATGGAGCGATTCAATCCGTCGGCAGAATTGCCAGGTCAATTCCGCCTTCACCTTCAGCTCGGCGGCCTCGTTTCGCGAAAACCCGAGATCTTCAAAGAGATTCTCGCTACCGGGCGACACAGAGATGGCTTGGCGAGGCTTCTTAGTGGCTAAGGTTTTCTTCATGGGGCACCTGTTTCGACCAGTCCTCATAGTCCTGCTCCGCCGCCTTGAATCGTCGCTCAATCAAGTTCAACTCGTGAATGGGCGTCTTGATTCCGCTTTTACTCTTCTTCATAAACGCATGCAGAACGTAGATCGCTCTGGCGAACCGAACCGTGTAAACCGCGCGATAAGTGTCGCCTCGGTGGTCCTCGACAATTTCTAGTACTCCTGCACCGCCGAACCCCTTGAGCGGCTTGGCCGAGGGATGCTTGCCGCCCGATTGTGCAAACGACAGCGCGAATCCCATTTCTCGGCGAACGGGAGCGGGAAACGAACGAAGCGTATCTTTAGACGCTCCGACCCAACGAACCGGTTTTGCCGGTTTGTCCGCGTTCATTTCCCGCCTTGCCATTATAGCAAATATACTATGCCGGGATTAATCTTGCAATCCATGGTGTTCGGCTAGGAAAGGACTATCGCACCTTCAACCTCCGTCCCACCGTTCTCCCCGCCTCCTTGGCCGCCTTCGCCTTCAACAGCTTCGGGCCCGCCGGGCAGTAGGGCAGAAGTGCGCATTGCTCGCACATCGGCGTTCTGGCGATGCAGACCTTTCTTCCATGGTAGATCAACAAATGCGACCAGAGTGCCCAGTCTTTCTGTGGCACGATCTTGATCAAATCCTGCTCGATTTTGACGGCGTCGCTCTCGTGATCGGTTAATCCCAGACGGTTGCTCAGCCGGGTGACGTGCGTGTCAACCGTGACGCCGACGTTTTGGCCAAAGGCGTTGCCGAGGACGACGTTCGCAGTTTTCCGTCCGACGCCGGCGAGCGGGGTTAACTCGTCCATCGTCTGCGGCACCCGGCCGCCGTG
>JBBRIN010000397.1:0-4591 GCA_038221115.1 Tepidisphaerales bacterium | reverse complement strand
AAGTTCGTGGACAGGACCTGGGTGAACTCGTTGCCCGTCTGGGCGCCGATGTAGGCGGCCTGATTGCCGTCGACGTTGTCGATATGATCTGGGCTGGCGGCGGGCGTATTCGGGAAGATGCCAGTGTTGGTGTTGATGAGGATGCCGCCACCGACATCCAGCTTAGTGGGCCCATCGGTAACCCAGTTGTCGACGAACGGGGACGCGACCTGCGCGAGGGTCACGGTCGGCGACTCAAAGGAATTGTTCAACACGGTGATGGCCCCGCGAGCCGGCGCACCAAGCAACCCACCAAACAGTGCCGCTGTCCAGGCGGCGGTTCTCCCAACCTTAATCATCGCTTCTCCTGATCCGAAATCGAACTTGACCGATGCTCATTCGCACCCGACGCGGGCCCGCAGCATGGCTCAGGTGATACTCAGAATGACGTTCCATGTTTATACAAAAAATGCGGGGAATTGCCACGCGCGTTGGCGAATCAACGCGCCGCTTCCGGCGCTCACCCAAGCTGCTATCCGAAGATTGCGTACGATGAATCCCGCGCATACGATCGAACCCGGTGATCGAACGACAGCACGGTTCGTACCGCGGCATCTATGTCTGAACTTGCGGCACCCTCCATCTGCATCTCCCGACGCATTTCCTGGCGTCTATATTACGGATGGATCAACCTGATCGTGGCGGCGTTGGCGATGGTGGCCACGCTTCCGGGGCGGACACAGGGGCTGGGCCTGATTACCGAACCGCTGCTGCGCGACCTGAAGCTTTCGCGGGTTGATTTCGGTTTGATGAACCTGTGGGCGACGCTCATCGGCTCGATGTTTGGGCTGGCTTGCGGGCCGCTGATCGACCGCTTCGGGGCGCGCATCATCCTCACGTCGGTCTTTGCGCTGCTTGGGGCGAGCGTGCTGGCGATGAGCCGCGCGACTTCGCCGGGGGTGTTGCTCGCGTGGCTGACCCTGACGCGCGGGTTCGGCCAGAGCGCACTGTCGGTCGTAAGCATCACCATCGTCGGCAAGTGGTTCGTGCGACGGTTGCCGACGGCGATGGGGGTGTATTCGTTTCTCATTTCCGCGGGGTTCATCATCGCGTTCCCGGTTATCGGCGCGGCGGTTCGGCATGGAAGCTGGCGAGCTGTATGGGCGGGGATCGGATGGACGCTTCTGGCGGGTCTCGTCCCGATTTCGTGGCTCGTGGTGCGGCGGACACCGGAGTCGGTTGGCTTGACGCCGGATGGCGCGGTGGGCGCCGCGACGGAAGCGGATGGTGAAGGCGCGGCGGATGCGGGGCTTTCGCTCGGCGCGGCGCTGCGCACGCCGGCCTTCTGGTCGTTTGCGCTGGCGGCGAGCGCGTTCGGCCTGGTGTCGTCGGGGCTGATGTTGTTCAACGAAGCGGTGCTGGCGGAACATGGTGCGGGGCCGGAGACGGTGTTGGCGGTGCTGGCGGTGATCACGTTTGTTGCGATGTTGGCGAACTTTGTCGGTGGCTGGCTGGCGCAGCGGTGGCCGGTCGGGCGGCTGATGGGGGCGGGGATGGGATTGCTGGCCATGGCGCTGTTCTTCCTGCCGCTGGCGCGCGGTCAGGCGGTGACCTACTTGTACGCGGTGCTGATGGGCGCGAGCTCCGGTGTCGTGACCGTTGTTTTCTTTGTTTGCTGGGCCCGGGTTTTTGGTCGGTCTCACCTCGGGGCGATTCAGGGGGCGGCGCAGTTGCTGACGGTGCTGGCATCGGCGGCGGGGCCGTGGCTCTTGGCGCGGTCGCTTGCGGCGACGGGGTCGTCCACGCCGCTGCTGTTTGGATTGGCGCCCGTCGTGGCGGTGCTGGGGGTTTGTTGCGTCATCGCGCCGTTGCCAATGAGAAGGACCGCTACGATCTGATCGCCTGGTAGCCGATGTCGCGGCGATAGTGCATTCCTTCAAAGTGGAGGAGATCGAGGGCCGCATAGGCGCGCTTGCGGGCGTCGTTGATGGTGTCGCCGAGCGCGGTGACGCTGAGAACGCGGCCGCCGTGGGTGACGATTTGCGAGGCGTCGAACCGGGTGCCGCTGTGGAAGACTTTGACATCGGGCATTCCATCGGCAGCGGCTAAGCCGGTGATGGGTAGGCCGTGGGCGTACTTGCCGGGGTAGCCCTTGCTGGTGGCGACGACGCAGAGGGCGGGGCGTTCATCCCATTTCAGCTCGATCTCGTCGAGTCGGCCCTCGGCCACGGCGAGCATGATCTCGAGCAGATCGGTCTTGAGCCGCATCATGAGGGGCTGGGTTTCGGGATCGCCGAAGCGGCAGTTGAACTCCAGCACCTTGGGCCCGTTGGCGGTGAGCATCAGGCCTGCATAGAGGACACCCTTGTACTCGATGCCTTCACGGAGCAGGCCATCGACGGCCGGCACGAGAACCTCGCGCTCGATCTGGGCGAGCAGTTTGTCCGTGACGATTGAAGTGGGCGAGTAGGCGCCCATGCCGCCGGTCATCGGGCCGGTGTCGCCGTCGTCGACGGGCTTATGGTCCTGTGCACTCTCCATGACGTAGATGTTGCGGCGATCGACGAAGGCGAGGATCGAGCACTCGGGGCCGTGGAGAAGCTCTTCGATCACCACGCGGCCGCCCGCCGCGCCGAATTCCTTTTTGCGCATGATGCGGTCGAGCGTGTCCAGTGCATCTGATGTGCGATGGCAGACGGTGACGCCCTTTCCCTTGGCGAGGCCGGCGGCCTTGATGACGCAGGGCTCATCCCGGACGCGGACGTATTCGTCGGCGGCGGCGACATCGACAAAGCTGCGCGCCTCGGCGGTGGGGATGGACTGGTGGCGCATGATCTCTTTGGCGAACCACTTATCGGCTTCGATCTGAGCGGCGGCCTTGCTGGGACCGAATACTTTTACCCCGCCTGCCCCCCCTGCGCCCGCAGCAAGCAGGCGGTCGGCCAGACCCGCAGCGAGCGGGTCTTCGGGGCCGATAACGACGAGGTCGATGGCGGCGCGTTTGACGAATTTTTCGATGCCGTCGAAATCGGTGACGTCGAGGGGAAGATTCTCAGCATACTGGGCGGTGCCGGGGTTGCCTGGGGCGACGTAGAGGGCGGTGGTTCGGGGCGAGGCGGCGAGCTTCCACGCGATCGCGTGCTCGCGGCCGCCGTTGCCGATGAGGAGGACTTTCATGGGTGCGGATACTCCGGGGTTGAAGGAGCGGAGTTTATGGCGCGGGGAGGGGGGCGTAAAGGAGGGGATGAGGGACCAAGGCTGGGGGAGGCAGATGGGAAAGTCTGCATTACCGGGTGGTAGCTCGGATTTAATTTAGGTTGGGCGGGCGGAGCGCTGGAGGGAATTGAAGGAGAGCCAGGCGAGGATGTAGACGGCGGCACCGATGAGGGAGGCTTGCCAGAAGCCGAGGGCGATGCCGCAGGCGACGGCGAGGATGGAGCCGAGGACGGAGGCGATGCCGTTGAGGCCGATGGCCCAGGGGACGAGGCGTGGGTCGACGTTGGAGACGACGAGGAGGCCGGTGGGGAAGAAGGTGCCGAGGCAGAATCCGACGGGGAAGGTGAGCAGGCCGACGATCAGCTCGCGGGCGGGGAGCGGCCAGCCGGCGAGGGATTGGAGGCGGCTGCGGACGACCAGGGTGAGGAAGAGGACCAGGGTGGCGGCGAGCGCGCCGGTGATGAGCAGGCGGCGGGAGCGAACATTGGGGTCATCGCTCCAGGTGCGCGTCCAGAAGCTGCCTAATCCGCCGCCGGCGAGAAGGGCGAAGAGGACGACGGAGAGGGAGGCGGAGGGGTGGCCGAGAAAGAGGATGAAATCCTGGAGGAGGGGGATTTCGAGGAGCATGAATCCGGCGCCGAGGGCGAAGAAATAGGTGACGAAAGCGACGAGGCTGAGGTTGGCCTCGCGCATCGCGCGGCGGTTGACGACGAGCAGCGGGAGGAAGATGAAGAGGAGGCTCATGGCGAGGACGACGGCGCCGGCGACGACGACGACGAGTAGGCCGATGTTTTGAGCGCGGCCTTCGGGTTGGGACATGAGGTGCGGCAGGTCGTGCAGGCGAAGGGTGAAAAAGAAGAAGGGGCGGTTGTCGTCGGTGGGGGTGATGTCGAAAGGATAGGTGCTGTAGAGCGAGGGCAAGTCTTGGGCGGCGGCGACTTCGGCGATGGGGCCTTTCCCGCCGACTCCGGGGATGTAGAGCGGATCGAATTTCAGGGTCGAGATGCGCGCGGAGATGGCGGCGATTTGACCGTCGGTCAGGGGGGACTTGGAAACCATCACGCAGCCTTGTTTGTTGCGGCCGGCGACGACGATGTGGCGGGTGGGGTCGGTGACGCCGATGGATTGGAGGGCGTCGCGGGTGAGGGAAACGATGCGGACAGTTTCGCGCTCGGGGGTCCAGAGCCAGCGGGTGATGGAGAGAACGCCGTTGGGTTTGAGGCGCTGGAAATAACTGGCGAAGGCCTCGCGGGTGTAGAGGAGGTTTTCGGTGAGGTTCATGGCGCCGGCGGCGGAGGAGGCCCAGGTATCGACCAGGGAGATCATGATCAGGTCGTACTGGCGCGGGTCGGCCTGGAGGAAGCTGCGTGCGTCGCGGACGACGACGTCGACGTTG
>JBBRIN010000396.1:0-4592 GCA_038221115.1 Tepidisphaerales bacterium | reverse complement strand
GGCGTGTCGTTGCGCGCGGGGGATCGGGTGCGCATCTGCCCCAAGAGCCGCGCCGATATTCTGGACATCGCGCTGGAAGGCAAGACCGCCACCATCGAATCCATCGAGCAGGATTACGAAGATCGCATCTACCTGGCGCTGACGGTGGACGATGATCCGGGCAAAGACTTCGGCGCGCAGCGAAAGCCCGGGCACCGGTTTTTCTTCGGAATTGAAGAAGTCGAGCCGCTCGGACCCGAGCCACTCAAAGTAGATCCGCGGAGCCTTTCATGACCCCGCCCCTGCCGCACCCGCGAATCCTTGTCGCTGGCATCGGCAATATCTTCTTCGGCGACGACGCCTTCGGCGTCGAGGTGGCGCAGCGTTTGTCCCGGCGACCTCTTCCTTGCGGCGTCCGCGTGGTCGACTTTGGAATTCGCGGGATCGACCTCACCTACGCGCTGTTGGACGGTTACGAGACCGCGATTCTGGTCGACGCCGTCCAGCGCGGCGGACGACCGGGGACGCTCTACGTCATCGAGCCGGATACCGACCCTCCGCCGGAGCCCGAACCCGCCGAACTGAGTCTACTGGCACACGACATGCATCCCGCAAAGGTGCTGCGTATGGTCACCGCGATGGGCGGGCGAGTCGAGCGCATTCTGCTGGTCGCGTGCGAAGCCGCGACGAGCGCTGGCGAAGAGGATATGCAGATGGAACTAAGCCCGCCGGTAAAGGGAGCGGTGGACGATGCCGTTACCTTGATCGAAACCATGGTCGAAAAAATACTCGCCGGCGAATCGCCGACAGGAGATCACTATGATGATCGTGATGATATCCATCGTTGAATACGCGCTGGGCGTTCTCCTCGCGCTGTTGACGCTGCCGCTTCTGCTGCTCGGGTTTTTCATTGGCATCGGCGAGATGGGGCGGTATTTTAAGATCAGCGCGATGTGAGTAAACCACATGCACGAGCTTTCGGTAGCTTTAAGCATTGTCGATATCGTCTCCGCCGAGGCACATCGCCAAGGCGCCGCGCTGGTCGCCGTCGTGCATCTGAAGCTCGGACCGCTGGCGGGCGTGGTGAAGGAAGCGTTGCTGTCGGCCTATGAGCTGGCCTGCGAGCACTCACCGTTACAGGGTTCGCGTCTGATGATTCAAGATGCCCCGATCGTGGTCTATTGCCCGACTTGCCGCGCCGAGCGGCCCGTCGTATCGATCCAGCAGATCTGCTGCGCCGAATGCCGTACTCCCACGCCGCAGATCGTCAGCGGCCGAGAGTTGGAAGTCGTCGCCATGGAGATTGACCAATGATTCAACACTTTCAGCGCATCCCTCGCCAACGGCGCGCAACACAATAACCAACATGAACTACCAAGGCATCAGTGCAAACATTCTGGGCTTTACTACCCTGCGTTTGGCGATCGGCACGAGCATGCTCATTCATGGCGTCGCCCGGCTGCCAAAAGTTTCCGCATTCACGGAAGCCACGGTCAAAATGTTTTCCAGCGCGCCGTTGCCCGCATTCGCGGTGGCTGCTTTCGCCAGAAGCACGCCCGTGGTCGAATTGCTGATTGGACTCTCGGTGTCTTTCGGGCTGGCGACGCGCCTTGGTTTGACACTGGGTGGAGCATGGATGGTGGCCCTCATCTTTGGAAGCACCTTGATCGAGAAATACGATTTAGTGGGCATTCAACTCATTTATTCCCTCGTCTTCTTCCACCTGTTGCAGAACCTGCAGCAAAACATGTTGTCTTTGGACCGGATGATCGCGAAGCACCGGAAGTCTGAAGATGCGGCGCGATGACAGTGGTGAGCACCCATGCTCCAAATCGTCACACGCCGCGGATTCGAAGTCCTTTCTATGGAGACTAAACAATGACATCGCAAACTCAGCTTCCGCAAACTCGTTTGGTCGAAGTCAGACAAAAGGTACTGAAGGAAAATGACGTCGTGGCTCGCGCACTTCGACAGCGGTTTCATGACGCGGGCGTGTACGTGGTCAGCCTTGTCTCCAGCCCGGGCGCGGGGAAAACCATGTTTCTCGAGAAGACGCTCGAGCTCCTACGCGAGCGCTATCGCGTCGCCGCACTCGTCGGCGATCTCGCCACCGACAACGACGCTCAGCGCCTCGCCCGCAGTGGCGTTCCCGTCCGGCAGATCGTCACCGGCACCGTCTGTCACCTAGAGGCGGAAATGGTCCGCCGCGCGCTGGAAGGGTGGGACCCGGCAAAGCTGGATTTTCTGGTCCACGAGAACGTCGGCAATCTGGTTTGTCCCGCCAGCTTTGATCTCGGCGAAGACCTTCGCCTCGTGCTTTTCTCGGTGACCGAAGGCGAAGACAAGCCATTGAAATACCCCACCATTTTCAACACGGCGGATTTGGCCGTCATCACCAAAACCGACCTGTCCGTGGCCGTCGAGTTTGATCTTGCGGCGGCGACGCGCAACGTCCGGTCCGTCCGCCCGGGCATGGAGATTCTCGAAGTTTCCGCAAAGTCCGGTCGAGGTATGCCGCAGTGGCTGCACTTCCTTCGGTCGCGCCTGGATGCTGTTGCCGATGCCAAGACCGCTTAACAGCCGGTGCCCCCTTTCTCCGTTTTGATCCTTCTCTAAAAGCCGGCAAACCAGTCATATCCTTGTTGTGCCCAATAATCCGCGGGACGGACGCCTGCTGGACCTGCCGGCCGAGCTGGTGGCGCTGATCTACCAGCACCGCTACACGGTGGAGCTGTTCTTCCGAATCTTAAAACACCTGCTGGGCATGCGTCACCTGCTCAACCAGCGTTAAGAGGCCCTGGACATCCAGATCTACTGCGCGGTCATCGTCTGCATCCTCATCCAGTTGATCGGCGGCAAGAAACCCAACAAGGCGATGCGGAACATCGTCGGCTGGTACCTGTTGGGGGGCCGCTGTGTGGCCTACGGCTCACGCGGCGCCGGCAACCTGTGTGTCCGCGAACGCATCGGCAAGCACAAACACATCCGCCTGCTGTGCTGCAAGACCTGCAAAAAACGCTTCAGCGAGAACAAGGGCACCGTCTTTTATCGCTTGCACGCGCCGACAAAGTTTCATGCAATTTGCACAGAAAAGGGATCAACCCGCCCTTTCCTACCCCCCAAAAATCCTGAAACACGTAAACACGACCCGTTCGATTTCCCCCGACCCGCTCCGGAGGCTCCAGATCGACACCGCCGCCCCGAAAAACCATCCCCACGTCCCCGCTCAATTTGGCTTCGTTCCGCAAAAACAACTCCCAGCCCGATCGATTACTATCAACTACCAACTATCGACTACCAAAAAAACCATGCTCCTCCTCCACCTCCTCCAAACCCTCGACACCATCGCCCCCACCCGCCACGCCGAATCCTGGGACAACGTCGGCCTCCTCGTCGGCGACCCCGCCCAATCCATCACCAAGGTCCTTCTCACCATCGACTACACCCCGCAAGTCGCCGCCGAAGCGCAATCGCAAAACATCGACCTGATCATCGCCTACCACCCGCCAATCTTTGATCCCCTCAAGCGCATCACCGCCCCCAGCCTGATATATGATGCCATCCGCCGCGGCATCGCCATCTACGCCCCTCACACCGCCCTGGACGTCGCGCCCGGCGGCACCAACGACATGCTCGCCGACGCCATCGGCATCTCCCCAACCGATCGCGCCCCCCTCAAGCTCATCGAATCCAAATCCGCGCAGCACAAGCTGGTCGTCTTCGTCCCGGCGGATGCCCTCGACAAACTCAGCCAGGCTCTCTTCGCTGCCGGCGCCGGCCGCATCGGCAAATACTCCGCCTGCTCCTTCCAAACCCCAGGCACCGGCACATTCTTCGGCGAACCGGGAACGAACCCCACCATCGGCCAACCCGGCCGCCTCGAACGCGCCCCCGAAGTAAAGCTCGAAACCATCCTCCCCATCGACAAAATCGAACCCGTCATCAAAGCCCTCCGCCAATCCCACCCCTACGAAGAACCCGCCTTCGACCTCGTCCAACTAGCCACCGCCGCCGAAGGCCTGGGGATGGGCCGCTTCGGCCCTCTTACCCAACCCACCGCCCGCCCCGCCCTCTTCGCCCGCATCAAGCAGGAGCTCAACCTCACCCATTTGCTGATCGCCGGCCCCACCACCGGCCCCGTCCACCGCGCCGCCGTCTGCGCCGGCGCCTGCGGCAACCATTTAGACGACGCCATCGCCGCAAAGGCCGACGTCTACCTGACCGGTGAAATCCGCCACCACGACGCAATCAGAGCCGCCAACCAAAACCTCACGGTCGTCTGCACCCTCCACTCCAACAGCGAGCGCGCGATCCTGACCCGCCTCCAGGCACGCCTCACCAAAGAAGTACCGGCCATCCCCTTCGTCCTCAGCCAATCTGACCGCGATCCCTTCCACATGATGTGACCCCTGTCATAAACCCCTTCGCAACTTGCAACAACGCTCCGCCCAGTGTTTACTACCGCCCGTCGGGGGATGACCGGTTCACCATTATCTTGCTTCAGGAGCCATCCATGTCGTCGCTTCGCTTCTCCCACCTGCTGCGCGGCGTCATGCTCGCCGCCTCCCTCGGCCTCGCCATCGGCTGCCAAACCACCCAAAAGAAGGCCGCCA
>JBBRIN010000395.1:0-4607 GCA_038221115.1 Tepidisphaerales bacterium | reverse complement strand
CGACGCGGGCATTGGCCGCCAGCAACGCCAAGCGAACGGCTTCGGGCCCGAACCGGGCCAGACGCGTCGCCTGCTCCTCGCTAAGCGCGCCGCGAAGCAGCGCCGCCAGCAGCGTGTCGAACTCGGCTTGTTGCGTCGCGTAACTCAGAGCCCATGATGTACAACATCCGAACGAATCGCGCTACCGTACAAGCGCCGAACGTTGCAAGCGGGTGAAGTGTTACAATACGTCCCGCTCGCGACGACTCATCGAAATCAGGTCTTTGTCCATCCAACTATTTCGACATCAACCGGACATTTCTATTGGCGCCGAACCGGACATTACTATTTGCGCACGACACAATGTTGCCACAGCACTTGTCCGCCGGGCGGTGGGGCGGTACACCTCGCGTTCAGCGATCGCGGTGCGGTCGCATGAATTGACGTGGATTGCGAAAGGAATGTGTCATGCAACGCCGCGAATTTCTTGCTGCCGCCGCTTCGGGCGCCGCCGTGATCGGGATGTTAGGCGCCGCTGAGTCGCCGGCGGCGGAGGGGACCAGTGGGCGGCAGATCTATGAACTGCGAACGTATCACTTTGCTTCGATGGAGAAGCTTCAGGCATATTCGAAGTTCATGGCGGAGACGGGGGTGCCCGCGTTGAATCGGGCGGGGGTGCAGCCGGTGGGCGTGTTCCGCCTTTGGATGAAGGACAACGCGCCGCTGAAGCTTGAGAAGGACCCGATGGACCTGTATGTGCTGTTGCCGCACGCATCGTTCGAGTCGGTGGCGACGCTGGAGGCGAAGCTCGGGGCGGACGAGGCCTATCAGCAGGCGGGCAGGGCGGTGTTGCTGACGCCGCAGAAGGACCCGGCGTACGCGCGGTATGACTCCTCGCTGTTGTACGCGTTCGAGCAGTTCCCGACGTTGCAGGTGCCGAGCAAATCGAAGGACCGGCTGATGCAGTTGCGGCGCTACGAGAGCCACAGCAACGAGCGGGCGTTAAAGAAGCTGGAGATGTTTCAGCAGGGCGGGGAACTGGGGATCTTCAACCGGGTGGGGATGACTGGCGTGTTCTTCGGTCAGGCGCTGGCGGGCGACAAGATGCCGAACCTGTCATATATGCTGGGGTTTGACGACGAGGCGGCGATGAAGAAGGGTTGGGACGGATTCCGCGCCGATGCGGATTGGAAAAAGCTGTCGAAGGACGAGCGATACAAGGATACCGTGTCGACGATCACGAATTTGATTCTGCGACCGGAGGGCGGATCGCAGATTTGAGGGCGGTTTCGGAGGATCATAACGTTCGATGAGCAACGTGCGCGGTTCAGCGAAGGATGAGGGCATCGAGCGGGAGCCCGATCGGGGTTCTGAGGGTGGGCGCGTCGCGGTCGCGTGCGGCGTGATGCTCGTGGCATTTGCGGTGGTGTCGGGGACGGCGATCAGCGGGAAATGCGCGGGGTATGACGAGCCGTTGCACGCGGTGGCGGCGGACGTGATCCAGCGGTATGGGGATTACCGGCTGAACCCGGAAGACCCGCCGCTGTGGCAGCGGTTCGCGGCGCTGTCGCTCCCGCGGAATGCGCTGCGGTACGACTTCGGCGATCCGGAATGGGGGCGCATTTTTCGCGAACAGGCTTATCGATTTTCGTGGGGGGTCGGGGCGCTCTATCGGACGGCGGGGAATGACGCGGATGCGGTAATCATGCGACTTCGGCTGACGCTCCTGCTGCTGGGCGCGGCGCTGGGGGCGGTGATTGGTCTGTGGGCGTGGAAATTAAGCGGCGGGGTTGGGGCGGTGGCGGCGACGGCGGTCTTTGTCCTGGACCCCAATGTTCTGGCTCATTCGGCAATTGTGGGAAATGACGTGGCCATCACGCTGGTGACGGTGTCGCTTGCGTACGCGGCGTGGCTTGCGGGGGTGCGGCTGACGTGGGGGAGGGCGCTGGCGGTTGTGGGTTTGGCGGCGGCGGCGCCGTTGACGAAGTTCTCCGGGCCGGTTCTGTTCATCGTGCTGGCGATCCTGTTGACGGTGCGCGTCGCGGCAGCCGGGGCGTGGGAGTGCTTCGGCCGGGCGCTGGTGCGGCGGCGTGCGAAGGCGGTGGTGGCCCTCGGGCTGTTTGCCGGCGCGTGCGTCGTGGCTTATGCGGCGCTGTGGGCGGTTTATTCGTTTCGGTTTGCGCCGGCGCCGGACGGTTCGACGTGGGACTTCGAGCCGATCGTGCGGGAGAACGCGGTGAACCAGATCGCCGCAACACACCCGGGGCGCGGAGTAACCGCAGAGGAGTTCGCGGCGTGGCGGCCGGGGCCGATCGAGCGGTCCATTCTCTCTTTGAACGAGCGGCGGCTACTGCCGCAGACCGCGCTCTACGGCTTGCTGTTCACCTACCGCGGCTCCCATCTCCGCGCCAGCTATCTCTGCGGACGGCTGAGCGACATTGGATTTACCTGGTACTTTCCACTGGCGTTCGTCTTCAAGATGCCGCTGGCAACGCAGTTGGCGCTTGGGTTGACCGTCGGCCTCCTGGCGACACTGGCGTGGCGATACTGGCGCGCGGGTAGTGCCATCGATTGGTGGACGGCGGCGTGCCTGACGATTCCGACCGCGGTCATGGGGAGCGTCGTGCTGCAAGCCCGGCTGAACATCGGCATCCGGCACCTTTTCCCGGTGTATATCTTCATCTACGTCTGGATTGGGAGTGCAGCGGGCTACGCGTGGCGGCAGTTGGGGCGAGGTGCGCGATGGATCATCCTCGGACTGGCGGCGGCGCTGGCAATCGAGACGGCAAGCGCGTACCCCGATTTCATTCCTTTTTTCAACGCGGCGTGCGGCGGCGCGCGAGGAGGGCTCAATCTTCTTGGGGATTCCAATCTGGATTGGGGGCAGAACCTGCCCCTTCTAGCGCGTTGGCAGCGGGCGCATCCCAATCGAAACTTGTATCTCTGCTACTTCGGAGCGGCGAATCCATCCTATTATGGGATACAGTATAAGCTGCTGCCGGCGATGGATCCGACGGTGACGACACTCCCGAAGGAGCCGGGCGTGATTGCGATCAGCGCGACCTATCTCCAGGGGTTGTATCTGAAGCCACCCGAGCAGCGACTTTACGCGCCGCTGAGGAACCAGTCCCCGCTGGAGGTGCTCGGGGGATCGATCTATTTGTTCGAGTACGATCCGAGGTAGAGCACCGCCGCCGGGGTTTTAGGAATCGCTTGACACTGGCGGGTCAGACCGATACAAATGTGACCTACAACTGAACACCGTCTCTTATCCAGAGTGGTTGAGGGTTTCAGGCCCGAAGACGCCACAGCAACCGGCGACGGCTCGATCGAAAATGAGCCAACGCAGTGGTGCTAACTCCTGCCCGCACCGTCCGTTCGGAGGATGGCCGCGGGAGAGATAAGAAGATGCTGACCGGCGCTATTTGCACGTGAAGCCTCTTCTTCCTGGAAGAGGCTTTTCTTTTTGGTCTCTGGTCTTTCGTCATTGGTCCTTTGCATCGGCGCGGTCGAGTGTTTTTGCAAATGACAAAGGACGACCGACAAAGGACCCACGACACCGGAGCGATCATGGATTACGTCATCGGATTGAAGTGCAAAGAGTGCGGGCATCGGGTGCCGGTGAAACCGTTGCATGTGTGCGAGCAGTGCTTCGGGCCATATGAAGTGGAGTACGACTACACGCGGATGAAGGGGCGGGTGACGCGGGAGTCGATCCAGAAGGGGCCGAAGAGCTTGTGGCGGTACAAGGATTTTCTGCCGGTGGAGAAGCCGGTGACGGGGTTTCACTCGGGTTTTACGCCGCTGAAGCGCGCGGACCGGCTCGCGAAAGAGCTGGGGTGTAAGCAGTTGTGGATCAAGGACGACTCGTGCAACTATCCGACCTACAGCTACAAGGAGCGCGTCGTCTCCATCGCGATCAGCAAGGCGGTGGAATTCGGGTTTGATACCGTGGGCTGCGCATCGACCGGCAACCTGGCCAACAGCGTTGCAGCGCATGCGGCACAGGCGGGACTGCGCTGCTTCGTCATGATTCCGCACGATCTGGAGCAGGGAAAGGTGCTGGGGTCGCTGATCTTCGGCCCGACGATGGTGCGCATTCGCGGGACCTACGATGATGTGAACCGGCTGTGTACCGAGATCGCGGACAAGTACGGCTGGGCGATCGTGAACGTCAACCTTCGGCCCTATTACACGGAGGGCGCGAAGACATTCGGCTTTGAGATCGCCGAGCAGTTGGGGTGGACGCTTCCCCAGCACACCGTGGTGCCGACGGCGGGTGGGACGATCCTGCCCAAGGTGTACAAGGCGTATCGAGAGCTGGTGGAGGTGGGGCTGGTGGACGACACGCCGGCTAAGATTTATTCGGCGCAGGCCGCGGGCTGCAACCCGGTGGTGACGGCAATCCAGAAGGGGTCGGACATCATCGAGCCGCAGAAGCCGAACACCATTGCCAAGAGTATTGCGATCGGCAACCCGGCCGACGGCTATTACGCCGCGAACGTGGTGCGCGACTCGGGCGGCTGGGGCGAAAGCGCGACCGACCGCGAGATCGTCGATGCGATCAAGCTGCTGGCGAAGCTGGAGGGGATCTGGACGGAGCCCGCCGGCGGCACGACGCTGGCGGC
>JBBRIN010000394.1:0-4621 GCA_038221115.1 Tepidisphaerales bacterium | reverse complement strand
GATGGGAAATTCGGGGAGTTCTGCGGAGTGGGAAGAGCCGGGAGCCGGGAGCTAAAAGAAAGACAGGGCCCCATCATCACACTACTGGATTCTTGGCTCCCCATTCTTTTTCAAAACGGCGGCGCTTCGCCCTTCTTCCACCAATCGTCGTCGCGCTTTTTCTTGTTGCGGTCGCGCTTGCGCTTTTCGCTGTCGTCGTCCTCATCGTGGGCGTCGGCGATGCCGCCTTCGTTGTCATCGTCGTCATCGTCACCGGCATCGAGTTCGCCGTGCGGGTCGGCATTACCTTGCGCGGCGCGAACCACGCCGGCCAGCGAAATTGCAAACAGCGGGCTCACCGTCTTGAGCGTCGAGATGTCCGCGTCGACGAACCCCTTCTTCGCGTCACGGAACACGACCACGACGGCTAGTGTTTCGCCCAGGTAGGTGCAGTTGACGGCGAGCGTGTCCTGATCGGCAAGGTAATCCAGCTCCGCCTCGCTGAGCCGTTCCTGCGCCTCATCACCCACGAGCCGGAGGAACGCTTCCTTGTCGGCGATCTTCACCAGGCCGTCGCGCATCGCATTCGTGAGGTCGTCCTCGCCCGCCAGCGTGTACTTCATGTAAGCGCCGAGCTGAAACTCGTTCTCCTTTTCGCCGGCGAGCCAGATGGCAATGTTGCAGTAGCCCATCTGCCGCATGATGTAATCCATCGTGTGACAGAGGAGCTGCTCGAGGTCTTTGATTTCGCCAACGAAGTTTTTGAACCCTTCCTGGGTGCGAACCGCATCGAGCTGCTTGGAAAGCTCGCCGTAGGCGCTGATCAGATCGTTGCAGAGGAGGTCGACCTTTTTGGTGACGACGCGGCGTGCATCGTTGAGCCGCCGGACCGCCTCGCGCAGCTTGCCCAGCCGCTTCTCCTGCTTGGCGAGTACGGCCTGGCGCTTCAGTGCGCGGCCGACGCGCTCGGTCAGGTCGGTCGCCGTAAACGGTTTGGTGAGGAAGTCGACCGCACCGTGGCGCAAGGCGGCGATAGCGCCGTCAATACTGGGCGAGCCGCTGATGACGATGGCATTGGCGAACGGGTGATCGCGGCGGAGCAGCGGCAACAGCGCCGTCCCGTCGCCGTCCGGAAGGTGAACGTCGGTGACCAGCAACTCAACCGCCTGCGACTCGAGGATTTCCTGCGCCTCACCGAGGCTGCGCGCCTGAATGAGCCGACAGGGAAGTTCCCGCCCTACCGTGTCGCTGATAATCCCCAGGACGTCGGCCTCGTCATCCACCACGAGGATTCGCGGTTTGATCGATGCCTTTGAGTCCGGCTGCACTTTCGTCGGAGCCATTTTCTTACCTCTCCCTACCTGAACCCTGAACTCATCCCTCAGCCGCTTCTCGCAATTCAGGCGGCCTCGTCGCGCTGCTGGCCGGGGCTGCCGGGAGCAGGATGATCGATCGCGTGCCCTTGTCGACTCGGCTTTCGAGGCGAATCGATCCGCCGCTGGCTTCGATCCACCGAAGCGCCTTCGCCAGGCCCATGCCTCGGCGGCGGCCGGCCGGCTTGCTGCTGAAGAACGGATCGAACGCCCGCTTAAGCGTCTCCTCATCCATACCGCAGCCGTTGTCGTTCACGCTCATCACCACCTGCGCGCTTGTGGCGTCGTACGCGGTGTGGATCGTGACGTGCCCGCGCTTCTCCGCGGTCGCCTGGATGCCGTTGCTGATCACCTCGACCAGCGCCGCGGTCACCTGCCTCGGATCCACCAGCACCGGTGGCACGTCGGTGATGGTGACTTCTATGGACCTATCGGCCGGATCGGTCAGCGACTTGGCCTCATGGAGCGCACGATCGACAAGCTCGGCAAGGTCCACCACTTCGATCCTCGCCGGCACGGGTTTCGCAAAGTCCATCAGCTCCGTGATGATTTCGCTGAGGCGGTGGCTCTGCTCGTGAATGAGATTGGCTGCGTGCTTTTGTTTCGGGTCCGTTAATTGTGACGCGAGCAGTTGCGATCGCCCGCTGATTATGGCGAGGGGGTTGTTCATCTCGTGCGCTGCGCCGGCGGCCATCTCGCCGACCGTGACGATCGTCTTGCTTCGCTGGATCTCCTCGTGCGCCGACTGTAGGCGGCGATTGACCTCAGCCAGTTGCTCGGCCAGCGTTCGCGACTCTTCACGAATTTGTGCCGTGCGCAGCGCCAGCGACCAGCCGACGGCCAGCGCGACGAGTTCCTGGACCTGGCTCGCCAGGCGCACGGACTCACCGGCCTTCGCGCCCCAGACGACGCCGCCGATGCATTGGCCGTCGGCCTCGAGTGCGATCCAATGCCGATGCTCATCAGCAAGCCGCGGCGAAACGTGCGCAAGAAGCCATTCCAACTCAGTGCCCGTCGCGAGAACCGGGCCGTCGCCACCGGAGATCGGCGCCAGCGGCTTGGGGCAATCGACGACCGAATGCTGGAACACATCGCCCTGTTGGTCGAACAGCAGCACCTCGGCGTAGCCCTGGCTGGGGATGGCCGAGAAGACCGCGACGCTGCTGACTTCGAGTACGTGAATGGCGGTCTGGCCGATCGCCTCCTGCACCACGGCGGGCGGGGCATCGGCGCGCAGCTCGCTCTGGAACCGGCTCAGAGCGTCGAAGAATTTAGCCCGGACCGAGAGGCGGCGATTCTTGTTCACCAGTTGCTCGGAGACCCGGCCGAGCTCCTTGTTAGCGCGCGTCAGCGCCTGCAGATACAGCTCGCCGGTGCTCGCTTCACCGAGGCCAAGCGCCCGGGCGCGCGGCTCGATGTGGCCGACCAACTCGTGAGTAACCGCTTCGACCGCGGCGGCCGTCAGGCTCAGGGCGTCGAGTAATGATTGGCGGGTCAGCGTAAACGTGTAATTGCCGCTGTACCCCAGGTGTTGTTCGCGCGCCACCAGGTCAGCGAGCGTGACAAGGTTGACCAGACCCGGGCTTTTGACGGTGGCCGGAAGCGCGACAGGGGACTGGCCGTGAAGCCAGATGCACTCGCGCAGCGGAAGCGGAAGCTGCCAGCATTCGGCAAGGCGCTTGCCGACGACCATGTGATCCAGACCGATGACGCTGCGCTCGACGTCGGCGATGTTCCCGCGGAGCAGGTCGGTGGCCTCGACGACCCGGTCAAAACTCTTGGGCAGCGCGGCGTCGAGGGCAACCTTGCCGACGTCGTGGAGAAGCCCGCAGACAAATGCTTCGGAGGGCGTGATCCCGAGGCGCCTAGCGGCATCCGCGGGGAGCTGGGCGGCTAACAATTCGGCACAGCAGGCGACGGCGACGGCGTGCTTCCAAAACTCGTCGCGGCTGAAGTGAGAGTGGCCGGGCGTCTTACGGTCCGATTTGTGCGCGAGGGCCTGGAAGGCCGAGACCGCCAGCACCATGCTGCGGACGGCGTCGAAGCCGAGAAGCACGACGGCGCGCTCGACGGAGTTGACGTCGGCGCCGACGGCATTACCGGACCGGTGCAACAATTGGAGAATGCGAGTGGTGAGGGATTGGTCGGAGGCGATCAGCTCCACGACGTCGCGGGCGGAGGTGTCGTCGGCGCTCGTGGCCTCCAGAACCCGGACCGCCACGGCTGGAAGCGTCGGCAA
Source organism: Tepidisphaerales bacterium (assembly GCA_038221115.1). Classification (GTDB taxonomy): domain Bacteria; phylum Planctomycetota; class Phycisphaerae; order Tepidisphaerales; family Tepidisphaeraceae; genus JANXVV01. The sequence goes on along the minus strand of JBBRIN010000394.1, from coordinate 1,030 downwards.
TTCCTCCAACTGTTGGAGAATCAGCTCGACGCGTTTTTCACGAAGTGGATCGGGCATGGCGAAGGACTGCGGATGACAAGAACCCCGGCTGGGCGAAAGTATCTTTCGCCTCTCCGGGGCTGGTTGTTGGGTTGCCCGCGCTCACCCATGGCTCGCGCCATGGGCTGCCGTCTGTCGCCCCTCCGGGGCTTCAGTCACACCGTCAAAAGCTCGCCGATCCGTTCGATGAGCTTTTCGATGTTGAACGGCTTCTTGACGAACTCGTCGGCGCCGGCTTTGAGCAGATCGTTGATCTCGTCCTGATTCACAACGCCGGAGACGATGATGATCTTCGTCTGCTCAAACTCTGGCTTCTGGCGAATCGTCTGGCAGACGACGTTCCCGTTCACGTCGGGCAGCATGTAGTCCAGGATGATCAGGTCCGGGGCGAACTCCTGGGTGAGCATGCCGGCGTCGTAACCGGTATTGGCCGTCTTGACTTCAAATCGGCCATCGCGGTCCAGGACGTCCACAAAGAGTTCCACGATCTCCGGATCGTCATCGACCACCAATACCTTCTTCTTCCCGCTATCGAGGGCGTCCGGGGGGATGCCGTTGTCCTTCATGAAGGCAATCAGCGCGTCACGAGGGATGCGGCGAAACCGGCTGCCCGGGACCCGGAAGCCCTTGAGGCGTCCGCTGTCGAAACAGCGGATGATGGTTTGTTGCGAATCTTTGCAGATCTCGGCGGCCTCTCCGGTGGTAAACACGGTCTTCATAGCATTCCTTAGTTCCGGCCCCGTGGCGCTGCGCCGCGCCGGCTCGTGACCGCCTTGCCCATCAGGCCCGCCTTGGCCTTCAATCCCACTCACTGCTGATTCAATTGGTTCCATTATCTGAGTTCTCCATCTACCCCATTTGAACATCGGCGGGCATGCACCGCAACTTGAGGTTTGCCGAAAGCGCCGGGTTTAACGGAAGGGAGGGAAGGAAGGTTATCGGACGGAGTCCTCGGCGGTAATGTCGAGGATCTCGCTGAGCTGAAGGGTGA
>JBBRIN010000393.1:0-4630 GCA_038221115.1 Tepidisphaerales bacterium | reverse complement strand
ATCCTCCTGAAATTGGAGGAGGCGCATTTTCGCGAGCGGCGGTACCAAAAACTGATTGCGACCACGCCTCGAGTCCGCGAAGACCTGAACCGGTGGTACGGCGTGCCGCCCGAAGACGTCGCGATCATCCCCAACGGCTTCAGCCCGGAGGAATTCAATCCCGAGCGCCGAGCAGCGCTGCGGGCCGCCGAACGGGCGCGGCTGGGGCTGAATGATGATCATGTCGTGTTGCTATTGGCCGCGAACGAGTTGGAACGTAAAGGGTACGGAACGATCCTGGCTGCGATGCGTCTGCTGGGCCGTTGCGACCTTCGGTTGCTGGTGGTCGGGCGTCCCGACCCGGGGCAGGTGACGAAGCTGGCGGCCGCTGCGGGATTGAGCGAGCAGGTCATTGCCTGCGGGCATACTTCCGATGTGGCTGCGTTTCACGCCGCCGCCGACCTGTTCGTGCTGCCCACGCAGTACGAGGCGTTCTCACTGGCGATCCTGGAAGCGCTGGGAAGCGGACTGCCGGTCATCACTACGCGCGTCCCGGGCGCTTGCGACGCCATCGAGGAGGGGGTCAACGGCGCGGTGATCGACGATCCGAAGAATGGCGAAGAGCTGGCGGCGGCGCTCGAGCCGCTCTTGAATCGCGATCGGCGCGAAGCTTTAGCTGCCGGATGCGCGCCGAGCGTCCGGCAGTACCAATGGCCCTCAGTGCTTGCCCGTTACGAAAAGCTCCTTCTCGAACACGCTTTGCCAACCGCTTCTTTGCACAAGGCATCCGCATGAGTACGACAAGTTTTCTCAATTCGGTCGCGGTTACCAAGCCGCCTGCGCCCGCATCGATATCCGCTTCGGTTCACGCCGCAAGCGGTTGCCCGGCCTGCCATGCAGAACTGGCCAAGCGGCTCTATGAAGTGAAGACATCCTCTACCTTCCAGGTGATGAAGTGCGTTGGTTGCGGCTTGGTCTATGCTGCCCCGCGGCCGACGCCAGAGGAACTTCAAACGTTTTACAGCTCGACGTATTTCACGCGCGACCACCAGACGAACCTGGGTTATGCGAATTACCGCGAGGTTGCGGAACTGAATGCGCGGCGGACGTGGAAGCAATTTCACAAATATGTGCCGCTGGAGCGGGTGGTCCGCCGCAAGCTTCTGGACGCCGGTTGTGCGACGGGTGGCTTCCTGGCCGAGGCCAAGGCGGCGGGGTGGGACTGCCTCGGCGTCGAGCTCTCGGATCATGCGGTGGAGATCGCGCGCCATGAATTCGGACTCGACGTGGTGCATGGTGACCTCAATGCCAACGAATTGGCGCCCGGCAGTTTCGGCTTGATCACGATGTGGCACGTCCTGGAGCACCTGATCGATCCCGCAGCGGCGCTAGTTCGCGCGCGGGAACTTCTGCTGCCCGGCGGAATGCTCTTCATCGAACTGCCCAATTGGAACAGCCTGGGGCGGGTGGCGAAGGGACCGGCTTGGAAACAGCTTAAGCCGCCCGAACACATCAACTTCTTTACCCCGCGTTCCCTAGCGTCTACGGCAACGCGGGCCGGCTTTCGCGTACTGCGGTGCAATTCCCACTACCCGTCGATGATCGACAAGGCGGCGGTTCGCCGTTGGTCTCAGCCACTGCATTGCGGCGTGGCGTTGGTGGCCATCATGGCCAGCGCCATGGGGCGCGGGGGATATGTTCGTTTGCTGGCCGAACGGGAATGAGATTTCCAAGCGAGAGAAGTTAGATGGGTCACGGCGCAAGCCATTCAACGATGCGCGGCGACAGCGGCGCATCCGATCGGGACGTGCCTCACGTCATGGTGGATGCGCGCTTTAGTGCGCGTCAGTGCGGCGGTGACCGTTGCCGGGTCGAACTTGCCACGCACCTGCATCGGCAGGATGCGGCGCAGTACACGTTTCTCACTTATGCCGACACCGATTCGATTCTGCTCGGACGGATCCCAGGGGCAGCGACCGTCTCCACGGATTGCCGGCCCAACCAACACCCGCGCGGCGACTGGTTTGAGCATTTCCGTTTGCCGCGGCTGGCGCGTCGGCGGGGTGCGGACCTCTACCACGGCACGTTTCATGTCCTTCCGCTTCGGAAGCCGGCGCCCTCAACGCTCGTCACCATTCACGACATGGCAGTCTTCGCCCACCCGGAGGCCTACGGTCGAAAGTTCGCGATGTACGGGCGATTTCTCGTGCGTGCGGCGATCCGGCGGGCCACGCGGATTCTATCGGTCTCGCATGCGACGGCCCAGGAGATCGAGCGTTTTATGCCGGGCATGTCGTCGAAGGTGACGGTCGTCCACAACGGCGTTGGAACGGAGTTCACCGCGGCTGGCGATCTTCCGATGTCGCGTGCCCAGGAGACCTGTCGCCGTCTGGGCATCCCAATGCCGTACATTCTTTTTGTCGGCAATCTTGAGGTGAAGAAAAATCTGCCGCGGCTGATTGAGGCGTTTCAAAGCCTTCGAGCCGGGGAGGGGCTCAAGCATAGTTTGGTCGTGGTAGGGCAACCGCTGCCGAAAGGTCCGGCGTCGGGAATTCGGCCGGAGCAGATTGGTCCTGGAAGCGGCGTTCACTTTCCTGGATACGTGACGGACGCGGACCTGCCGCTGCTCTATCGGGGCGCCGATTTGGTCGCGTACCCATCGATTTATGAGGGGTTCGGGATGCCCGTCCTGGAGGGCATGGCGGCGGGTACGCCAGTTCTGACGTCGTCGGTTTCGTCATTGCCCGAGGTCGCCGGAGGGTCGTGCATTCTGGTCGATCCGTTTGAGTCGGACGCCATCGCCAGGGGCTTACGAATTGGTTTAAGCGATCTTGAGTGGCGGAAATCCGCGGCCGCGGCGGGGCGCGCCCGCGCGTCGCTGCTGTCATGGGAAGAGAACGCGCGGCTTACCTCGAGGGTGTATCACGAAATGTGGCAACAGCGCCGACGCGAATCGCGCCGTTCCATTGATTCCACGTCCGCCGACGTTGCCCCCGCGCTCGGACGGTGACAGAAGACGTTTCGATCCGAGACTGTGTCAGAGCGATTTCAGCGCCGGTGGTCATTGTGTCCCAACGCCGCTCATCGCGACCGCGTAACGACCAGATGACGGAGACTCCCATTCACTTCGAAAAGACCATGCTTACTCACGAAGCGAACGACACTGCCCGAGCCACTGGCCGGGTTTTCATCCTTGGCGACTGCGCTGTCGCCCGACAGGGATTGGCCCGCATCGCCGAGGAGGCGGGGCTCAACATCTGCGGGCAAGCAGCCCATCCGCGCGAAGGATTTGAGGAAGTGAACGCCTCGGCCTCCGACCTGGTGCTGATGGACCAGCCGTCGGGGATGCACGAAGTGGTTCACTGGGTCAAAGAGGCAACCCGCCGCGGCAAACCTCCCGTGGCGGTCTTCTCCCCGCGCGCCGACGCGGTTCTCGCCGAACGAGTGCTCCGCGCCGGAGCGAGCGGTTACCTGCTGAAGACCGATTCGGCGCATGCCCTGGTGGAGGGCGTCAAGCAATTGCTTCGCGGCGGCATCTACGTGAGCCAGAGCATTGGCATCGCGCTGGTGTGCGAGTTCATTCGGCGCGGACCGGCGGCCGACGTGATGTCGGACCAGAATCTCAGTCGGCGCGAAATAGAAGTGCTCGATCTGGTGGGGTTGGGTTTAGGCACACGGGACATAGCCACCAAGCTCTATATCAGCACCAAGACGGTCGAGGCGCATCGTTGGCATATCAAGCAGAAGTTGAACCTGCGCCGGGCGCAAGATCTGACCCGATACGCAATGCGCCGGGCTCTGGAATCGTGAGTCGGCATGATGCTTCCCCAGGTCATCCTCATGGACCTCCTTTGAGCGCCACGTATTCCGGGCTTCCACTTACCAACCGCATTCGGCTAGACCCTTCCCCAAAACGAAGGGCGGGGGCTCGTCGCGTGCTGGTGGTGGACCACACGGCGGAACTTGGCGGGGGCGAGATCGCGCTGCTCAACCTCGTTGCCCACCTGGACCGCTCTCGCTATGAGCCGGTCGTTCTGCTTTTTGCGGACGGTCCGCTCGTGCGACTCCTCGAGGATCGAAATGTCGAGGTGCACGTTCGTCAACTACACGCGAGTGTGATCGGTTCGCGTAAAGACGCTCTGGGGGCGGGGAGCCTCCTGAAGTTTGCCGCGGTGGCCCGATCCCTGGTGTTCTGCCGAGAGCTCGCCGCCTTCATGTGCCGGTTACACGTCGATTTGGTGCATACCAACTCCCTGAAGGCGGACCTGCTCGGTGGCTTGGCCGCGCGGGTTGCGGGCATCCCTCTTCTCTGGCATGTGCGCGATCGGATCGCCGACGATTACCTACCTCGCGCCGTGGCCCGCGCGTTCCGGTTCGCTGGACGGCTCATCCCCGACCGGCTGGTCGCCAATTCCTATGCGACGTTAGCCACGTTGATCGGGGGAGACAGGGGGGGACATCAGCAAAACGGGGTCCGCTCCCGTAGCGGCAATCCACGGGTATGCGTCGTTCACGATGGAACCTCGCTGCCCGCTCAGGTACAAGCGAGCACGGGCACGCCGCTCGTGGGCCTCGTGGGACGGATCAGCCCGTGGAAGGGACAGGACATCTTCTTGCGTGCTGCGGCGCAAGTCGCGGCACGATTTCCCGC
>JBBRIN010000392.1:0-4632 GCA_038221115.1 Tepidisphaerales bacterium | reverse complement strand
GGGGCCTTTCCAAACTAGCTGTACTTAACGTTTTAACCTGGCCGATCATGATCCCTGCCCGGCGGCTGCCGGTTCCGGCTCGGTCAACCGCGCGGCGGCCACCTCCGCAGCCTTGCGCGTTCGACGTTTGGCTTGAGCGATGTGAACCAGCTGGTCGAGGATCACGGCGATCAGGATCACCGCGCCAATGATAACGTCGTTCCAATTGGACCCGAGGCGGAATTCCTGCGCCGCCCCGCCGCTGTGATATGCGAACTTAAACAGGTTAATCCCGTTGCGAATCACGCGGATGATCCCACAGCCGATCAGGATACCGAACACCGTGCCTTCGCCTCCCCGAAGCGAGCACCCTCCAATGACGGCCGCGGCGATTGCAAGCAACTCGTAGGCGATCCCGTTCGTGTGCATCATCGACCCAACGTAGGTCTCGCACACGCCCGCGAGCCCGGCACACGTGGCCGAGATGACGTAGGTGAGCAATTCCACCCGCTTCACGGGAATCCCCGAATACTCGGCCGCTTCCCGGTTGCCGCCGATTGCATAGACGTAGCGCCCGAACACGCTGAAGTGAAGCAGATAAGCGGCCAAGAGCATGACGATGATGAAGATCAGCAGCGGCGTGGAGAGGATCGTCCATCCATGCCATGTGATCAGGCTGGCCTCCATATCCGCCGGCAGATTTGACTCGCCGAAGCTGAGAGTGCCGCCCTCGGTGACGACTTGTGCGATCCCCCTGAACAGCAACATCCCGCCCAGCGTGACGATGAACGGCTGAAGGTTCATGCCGGTGATCAGCCACCCCTGGATCACGCCGATCATTACCGCGGCTCCCATCGCCGTCGCGATCCCCAGCCACATCGGCCAGTGCAGGTATCCCGATTGGTCGGTGGATGGGCTTGATAGCTTGGCGACGATTACGCCGGTCAGGCCGATGATCGATCCGATCGAAAGGTCGATCCCCCCGGTGATGATGACGATGCCCACGCCCACCGCGAATATGCCCAGCCGGGAGATCTCGCGCGACGTATTCAGCACATTGCTGGGGCCCAGGAATGTGGGATTGGACCACCACAGAGCCGCGCACATCAAAATGAAAGCGGCGAGCATTCCCAGTTCACGTCTCATGCGAGTCATCCTTCGTTGACGCCGTGCCGGCGCGTGGAGAGTGCTGCTGCTCGATCGCCTCGACACTGGCGACCTGACCGGTCATCAGCGACACGACCCGCTGTTCCGTGAGACTGGCGCGCGCCAGTATGCCCCGGATGCGGCGACCGTGCATCACCACCACCCGGTCGGACATGCCAATCACCTCTTCCATGTCCGACGAGACCATCAGGATGGTGACGCCTTCGGCCGCGATCGCCGCCATATGGCGATAAATCTCAGCCTTGGCCCCAACGTCGACGCCGCGCGTGGGCTCGTCGACGATGAGGATCTTCGGCGTCATCGCCAGCCATTTCCCCAGTACGATCTTCTGCTGGTTCCCGCCCGAAAGATTCACGACCTTCTGGCGGATGCCGCTGCACTTGACGCGAAATCGCTCCACCTCGGCTTTGGCAATCCGCGCCTCAGTGCCGCGGTGCAGCCAACCTCGGGGCCGATAGCTTCCGATGTCCGGAAGCGTGATGTTTTCGGCCACCGTCATGGGCAAGACCAGCCCGTGTCGCTTGCGGTCCTCGGGAGCCAGGTAAACCCCGCGCCGGATCGCGTCCCTCGGGCGCCGAGGTTGGTACGGCTGACCAAACAGCTGCATCTTTCCGCCCAAAGCGGGAGCCACGCCGAAGAGCGTTTGCATGAGTTCCGTGCGGCCCGAGCCCACGAGCCCCGCGAAACCCAGAATCTCCCCACGGCGCGCGTCGAATGAAACCGGCGAGGCGGCGCCGGGCACCAGCAGGTTGGACGCGTCGAGCGTCACCTCCGGGTTCCCCTGCGCAGGTCGCGGCGGATACCAATTCTTGAAGTCCCGCCCAACCATCATCGAGGCGACTCTGTCGTGTGTGGCGTCCGCCCGGGCAATGTCGCCGACGCGCCGGCCGTCACGAAGAACCGTGATCCGATCCGCCAGCAGCACGACCTCTTCCATCCTGTGGGAGATATAGATCAGGCCAATGCCCTCGCGGCGCAGGTCATTGATGATCTTGAACAGGTGCTGCGACTCGGTGAGCGTGAGCGATGATGTCGGCTCATCCATGATGATGATGCGCGCGTTCATCGACAGGGCCTTGGCAATCTCCACCATTTGCATCTGCCCGGCGGTCAAACGCGACACCAGAGTGCGCGGTGATACCTCGAGGCCGACGCGGCGCATCAGCCGTTCGGCAACCGGGTAAATGCCCGCGCTTTTCACGCGTCGCAACACCGATGACCCGCCCGGTTCGCTGCCGAGAAAAATGTTGGAGCCAATGTCGAGGTTCGGCGCAAGCATCAGCTCCTGATGGATCAGCGCGATGCCGAGCCCCTTCGCTTCCCTGATGCTGCCGAGCGTGACCGGCCGGCCCTCAAGAAGCATGTCCCCGGCGTCCGGCAGGTAAGCGCCGCCGAGAATCTTCATGAGTGTGCTCTTACCGGCGCCATTCTCCCCCATCAGTGCGACAACCTCCCCGCCGCGCAACTCCAGCGACACGTCCTGAAGCGCGACGACGCCCGGGAAGCGCTTCGTGATGCCGCGCATCTGGAGAATGTGGGTCGCCGAATCCGACATGACGCTCTGGCAGGGCCCGCGCAGTTCGGGCCGTCTCGTGTCTTCCGGGCACAGCCCGGCCCTGCGAATGCCGACGTGCTACTTCGTAAGCTCCGCAAGCTTGGCGCGGAAGTCCTTCACGTTCGTCGCGTCGATCACCGTCACGCCGGTATCGACGATCGGGTCCTTGGGCAACGCCGCTTCGCCGCTCTTCGCCAACTCGTACAGCAGCTTCGACGAGCGATATCCAAACTCGAACGGCTTCTGCACGACAGTGCATGAGATCGTCCCCGACTCGATCGCGTCCAGCGTTCCCGATTCCTCGTCGAAGACCGCGGCCAGAACTTTACCTTTCTTGTTCGCCTGCTCGATCGCTTTGGCGATTTGCGGGCCGTTGTAAGACCAGAGGCCCACGAGCAACTTCACGTCCTGCTGGGCATTCAGAACGTCATCGACGTTAGACCGGGCCGTCGACGCCTGCTTGTTGTCTTCCTTCTTGGCCGCGACGGTGATGTTATGGGCCTTCACGACGTCCTCGACGCCCTTGAAACGCTGAGCCGCGTTGTCCGCCGAAAACGTCCCGACAAAGACCGCGATCTTGCCCCCCTCCGGCATCAGCTTGACGATCTGCTCGCCAAGCGCCTTACCGGCCTCATAGTTGTTCGTGCCGATGTACGCCAGCCGGTTTGACGTCGGGGCGTCCGAGTCCTGGCACAACAGGTTCGCCTTGCCGGCAATCTCGTTCAGCTTCCGCGTCTGATCCTTCGGGCTGATCGGGCTGATCGCCATCCCGTTGTACCCGTTGGTCACCAGGTCATCCATGATCCGGTTCTGGTACTGCGTCGTCCCGTCCTGCCGCTTCATGTCCACCTTGACGCTCAGGTTCTGCTCCTTTGCCTCCTTCTCGAACTTTTCAATTCCCTTCTGCGCGATGTTCCAGAAGTCGCTCGAATTGTTCGTGACGAAGGCCAGTTTGATCGTCCCCGTGCCGTCGGGGGCCTTGTGGACCTCCCGCTTGGGCGGAGCCGCAGTCGCAGTTTCCCCACCCCCACCCCCTTCCTTCTTACACCCCCCCACCATGACGGCCGCGGCCAACGCGAAAAATGCGGCACACATCGCGAAGCGGCGGCTGTCGCCCCGCGGAATTGACGCGGAAGAGAACGATCGGTTGGTCAAGGCTGGTCTCCTTTATATAAGGTTTCGATGAGCCGACAGTCTAAAGCCGCCTCCGCAAAACACAAAGCCGCTTTCCTCCTTCTCCGGTCCCCCAAATCCCCTCCTCCGGTAATTCGGAGGAGAGCCAGGGTGGGGGTCCCCATTTCGGACGTTTGGCGCACCTTGCATGCCCCATGAATCGCCCTACAATCCCCGCGCGCAGAACACGCTCGAAACCCGATCTGAATCAGATGTTAACGCGAGAGGACCGCCGCGATGTTCAATCTGCTGCCCAAAGACACGGTCTTCTTTGATCTCTTCGAGGGGCTGGCAAAGCTCGCCATCAGCTCCGCCGAACATCTCAAAGAACTCGCCGAAGCCTTCCCCAAAACCACCAACGCCATCACCCGCATTCGCCAGGACGAGCACAGCGCCGACGATCTGGCCCACAGCGCCCTCGATCGCCTCGATCGCACCTTCATCACGCCCTTCGACCGCGAGGACATCCACACCCTCGTCAACGAGCTGGACAACATCATCGACAACGTCGATGCCCTCGGAAAGCGATTCACCCTCTACCACATCACCTCGATGGAACAGGCATTCATCAAGCAGTGCGATGTGCTGATCGGCGCCACCACGGTGCTCAGCCACGCCGTGCATCAGCTTCGCAGCACGCGCAAGCTCACCGATCTGAGTCCCAGCCTCATCGAGGTACACCGCATGGAAAGCCTCGGCGACGACAACCATCACGCCGCAATCTCCAACCTCTACGATGGCACCCACGACCCCCTGCA
>JBBRIN010000391.1:0-4645 GCA_038221115.1 Tepidisphaerales bacterium | reverse complement strand
CTTGCACGCCGAGCGCACCTCCGCGTAGTCCGCCAGCGCATCCTCCGTTCCCGGCACCGTCGGCACGTTCGTCTTCTTCGCCAGCTTCTTGGCGGCTGTCTTGTCGCCGAACATCTCCAACAGTTCCGCCGACGGCCCGACAAACGTGATCCCGTTCTCCCGACACGCCCGCGCCAAATTCGCGTTCTCCGCCAGAAACCCATACCCCGGATGGATCGCGTCCGCCCCGTGCTCCAGGGCCACCGCGATGATCTGCTCGATATTCAAATACCCCTTGACCGGCTCGCCCCCGCCCACCGGGCCGATCTCATACGACTCATCCGCCTTGAACCGATGCAGCGCGAACCGGTCCTCATGCGTGTAGACCGCCACCGTCCCCAACCCCAATTCGGTGGCAGCACGAAAGACCCGAATCGCGATCTCAGATCGATTGGCGACCAGCAGTTTACGCATGAATGGTTGACTCGAAGAGGCCGATGGATGGTCAGGCAAAACTGGCAGCATTCTGGAGAAGCCCTGACAGTTTGCAAGGCAGCGTCGGAAAGTCGGAAATGCCCCACTCACTTCACGAGCACAGCGTCGGCCCAGACGCCGGGAACCGGCAGGTTGACGCCGGCAGCGCCTTCGGTGCGCAGCGTCAGCGTTTTGGCCCCGGCGATATCGACCGAGGCCGCAAGGGCTTCGTCGAAGCTCGTCAGCGGCGGCGAGCGATACAGTTCCTTACCATCCGCGACGATCACAAAGCGAGCCGCGACCGTGGGGAGAACGCCGTCGGGGACGCCGCAGCGGCACGAGAAAAGGCGGTATTTGGCGGCGAGGTCGTAGGTGAGCGATGAGCCGGCCAGGCAAGGGACGGGCTTCTCGAGAGATTGTCCATCGAGGGTGACCGGGCTGGAGGGCGTGACGGCGGAACCTTCTACACTGGGGCGGAGGTCCGCCAACGCATCGATCCGGCCGGAGCCGCTTTTGATTTCGGAAATGTTCCCGCCGCCGATCTTGGCGGTCGCGCCCGATTGGTCTTCGATCAGAAGCTGTGAACCTTCGACCCGTAATGACTTGGCCATGTACAGGACGCCGTCGGTGGTGCGAACGACCCAGGCGGCATCGGCGCCGGCGGGGGCGGCATCCCGAAGAATCACGATGACCGCTTCGCTGCCAACAGCGAGGTTCGAAGGGCCGAAGAGGACGGAGTTCATTTTGACGCGGCCGTTGCTGAGCGATTCGAGCTCACCCTCCATGAAGTCGCCGCGCGCCAGGAGCACGCCGGGCGTCGCCGCCGCGGGGAGTTTGGCCAACTGCTGCGGGGTGGCGGGGGCGAGAACGAGGCGGGCGACGTCGGACGTAGGGAGGGTGATCGCCTTGCCATCATTGCGCGTGAGGCGCACGAAGTTGGTGTCGGCGGATTGGACGGTGGCGTGGAGCAGGACGGAGCCGTCGCGAAGGAGGACGGCGCGGCCTCTGACGTTGTTTGGATTGGCCGGCGGCGCGGCGCCAGGCAGCGCGGCGACGGCTGCGGGCGGGTCTTCGCGAATCGGTCCGGTCGAGACTTTGACTCCTTGAAACGTCGCGGCGCAGGGGTTGTTCACATCATGGCTGCAGACGGCCAGGCCCGCGAGGATCGACTTGGCGCTCGCGGCCCATTCGACGGGCTTGCCGACCTGAATCCACTTGCCGCCTTCAGCGGCTTTGAAGGCGGTGACGGTGCCGGCGCTGCGGACAAGCCGGAGCCAGACGGGCAGCGGTTCTTCGGACAAAGCTGCGCGGGACGTGGGGCCGCCCGGTTCGGTGCGCCACGACAGGTTGAAGCCTTCCTGCGGGATGACGCAGAGAAGCACGTTGGGCGCGCTGCGATCGAGAGACTCGCGGAGCATGAGCCCGACCTTCGCGCCATTGGCGCCCCGCTGCAGATCGTCGAGCCGGGCGATGATCTGCGCGTCGCCGGTTTTCAGTTCTTGGTAGACGAAATAGAACGTGTCGGCCTGGGCGGCGATGTTGTTGCCGGCGCCCTTGAGCGACCAGACGCCGCCGGCGAGTTGGACGCTGCCGGGGACGCCGACACGGCCGACGTCGGCCGTCTTCCACGCGGCATCCAGCTTTTGCGGAGGCGGCGGTGCGGCGGGGACGGCGGGTTTGGCGGGGGATTTAAAGTCCGCAGAGAGAACATTGGTAAGGTCGATGCGGACGACAGCGGTTCGTTTGGGGGTGATGAGGATCTGGTTTTTGTCGAGTCGGAGATCGCCTTCGTAGGTCTTGCCGTCGATAGTGCGGACGGTTCCGGCATGGGCCGGCGTGGCGAAGAGCGCGAGCAGGAGGAGAGGGTTCAGGGTTCTGGGTTCAGGGCGCAGGAAATGCGGAAAACGGAAGTGACGCATGGCGGCATCATACGAAAATGAAATCGGCGCACATCCGTTTCTGCCCTCTGAACCCTGAACCCTGAACCCTGAACCCTGAACCCTCTGACCTACCTTTGATAAAGCGGAATGTAGTGATAGGGCATCGCGAGGATGGTCGCGTACACCGCGGTGGCGTAGAGGGTGCCGACTTTGTGGTCGATGGGTTCCCAGGTGGCGAATTCGCCTTCGCGCTTAACTTCGTCCATGAGGTGTTTGTTCATGCGCTCGTACCAGCGCTTCCAGGTGTCGCCGCCGATCATGTACTGGGCGGGGGCGGCGTAGAAGTGGCCGTAGGTGAACCACTCGTGCTCGGAGGGATGATTCTTGAAGAGAAAGGCGGACCCCGTGCCGACCATGGGATCGTCGTAATGGCCGCAGACTTGGAGGCAGTAGATGCCGGCGGCGGTGCGGGCGAAGCCGGGCTGGTGATTCTGGGGCTGATAGGTGAAGCCGCCGGTGTCCTTGTCGTAGCAGCTCTTCACGAATCGGACGGCATTGTCGATCGTGGTCTGCGCGACATCGATTCCTGAATTTTTCGCGGCGCGGAGGGCGACGACCTGGAGAACGGTGACGGAGAGATCGGCGTCGGCCTTGCGGGGTTGGTAGCGCCAGCCGCCCTCGGAGTTCTGGCAGTTTTCGATGAGGTGAACGGCCTTTTCAAGCTTCTGCTTGAGGCGCGGATCTCTGGACATGCCGTAGATTTCGGCGAGTGCGATGGCGGCGACGCCGTGGCCGTACATGTTGGTGCCGCCGCGATCGCCACCGGCGCCGCTGGTGGAGATGTAGCCGTCGGGGTTTACGCGATCGAGGAGGTACTGCATGCCGCGGGTGACGTTCTTGCCGTACTCGCCCTCATTGGGAGTGTTGCCGGCTGCGAGGAACGCCATCAGCGTGTAAGCGGTCATGGCGACGGGATGTTCACCGCCGCCGGCATTCCAGGAGCCGTTGGGGGTCTGGCGCGCGGCGAGAAACTTGAGCGCGCCGCGGATCACGGCTTCGGTCTTGGGGTCGACGATGACGTTGTCCTGGATGACGGGAGTGGCGGCGGTCGGCGAGGGGCCGGCGCCGACGTCAACGCCGAGGCCGAGGCGGGAGGCAGAGAGAATGGTGAGGAACAGGGCGGGAGCGAGGAGCTTCATGACGCATGAGCGCTTGTAGCACGGGCTACCAGCCCGTGTTTTGTTTTTGATAATCACGGGCTGGTAGCCCGTGCCACGATGGTACTCAACGGTTTTCCTGGTCGGAGAGATTCTTGAGGTATTGCTCGATGGCGGGGCCGTATTCCTCGGGGTATTTCTCCTTGCCGGTTTGCTTGAGTGCGTCGCGGTCGCGCGCGGGGAGGGCGAGGTAGGAGGAGTTGCCGGCGACGTTGCCGCGCGGGCCTTTGTCGCTGGCGCTGGCGTGGGTGTCCTTGCGGTCGCCGATGCCTTTGCCGGGGGTGTTCTCATCGGCCTTGCCTTCGCCGGGGCTTTGGGAGCCGGGGGCGGGCGGACCCTGACCGGGTTGGCCAGGGGCGCTGGGCTGGCCGGGTTGACCTGGTTGGCCGGGCTGATTGGCATTCGCTTGTTGGGCGTTGTTCATGCCCTGCTGGGCCATGGCGATGGCGGCTTGTGCCTGGGCGATCGCGGATTGGGCGGCCTGGGCAGAGGATTGGGCGCTCGATTTGTCGCCGGCTTGGGCCTTGGACGTCGCTTCGTTGAGGGCGGACTCGGCCTTTTGCAATGCCTGATCGGCGTTGCCGGGCAACGCGCCTTTGTCGTTGGCGGCGGCATCGGTCACGTTGTTGGCGACGTCGCCGAGCTTTTGGGCGGCCTGCTGCATTTGCTGCTGGGACTGGGCGGCGGCGAGCTGCTCCGCGGCCTTCTGAACGGCGGCTTGCTGCTGGGCGGTGCCGCTCATGCCCTGGCCGGGTGCGCCGCCGTTTCCGGGAGCGCCGGAGCCGGCGCCTTTTTGGCCCTGCTTGGCGTCCGGTTGCGCGGGGCCGTTTTTCGGTTGGCCCTCACCTTGACCGGGGGTTTGGCCCTCGCCCTGGCCTGGTTTCTTGCCGTCACCGGGCTTTTTGCCATCGCCCGGTTTTTGACCTTCACCGGGTTTCTGTCCCTCACCAGGCTTTTGATCTTCGCCGGATTTCTGCGCCTGATCGCCCTGCTTGGCGTCCTGCGGCTCCTGACCCGTTTTGGCATCGGTGGGTTGCTGTTGTTGCTGCGCTTCCTTGAGCGCGTCCTGGACCTTCTGCATTTGTTGGACGGCTT
>JBBRIN010000390.1:0-4658 GCA_038221115.1 Tepidisphaerales bacterium | reverse complement strand
GACGCTCGGGTTGCGCGATTCAGCCCCGATCGAGGGGATGGAAGCCGAGCAGGGGTGGAGCACGCCCGACTCGACCGCGTTCTGGACGTCCTTCAGGCGGGGCATTCGAACGATCACACCGTTCGTAGTCGGCGATGCGCTGGCCTTGGCGCTGGCGGGGTTGGTCACGCAAGCATTGATGAGCCATCTGCTGCCGGCGCATGCGGCGGCGTTTGGGCGTGCCCTGCCATTGGCGTTGTTCCCACTGATGATCGCGTATTGGCTCAGCGGGTTGTACTCGGAGATCTGGGTACACCCGGTGATCGAGTTGCGTCACCTGACGCACCTGACGACGTTTGGCCTGGTAGCCGCCGCTGCCGGGGGGCTGGTCGCGCCGCCGTTCCCGTTGTGGTTCCTGGCGGCTTGGCCGTTCGCGCTGCTGTTCGTGCCCACGGCTCGGGCGATCGTGCGGCACATCTTCGGGCGCTATGCCTGGTGGGGATATCCCACGCTGGTGATCGGCTCGGGCGCAAGCGCCATTACGCTGGCGCGGGCGCTGATTGAGTCGCCCAAGTCGGGGTTAAGGCCGGTGCTGTTGACCGACCCGCGCGGAAGCTGCCGCGCATCGGTGATGCCGGTGATGAACGACCCGGCAACCCTTCGCTCGCTCGTGCAGGCGGAGGGGATTCGCCATGGGGCGGTGTGCTTGCCTGAGTTTTCGATGGGCGGGCTGTCGAACACCCTGGACCGTTATAGCAATGTCATCCCGCACCTGCTGGTGCTGACCGACACGTCGACGCTGCCCACCTTGTGGAGCGCATCGCGACAGTGCGGTCGGCTCACCGGCATTGAAGTCCGCAACGGGCTGCTGCTCGCAACGCTCCAGGCGATGAAGCGCGCCATCGACGTGGCGGTGGCCGTCGGCGTGCTCGTCGCGGGCATCCCGCTGCTGCTCGTGATCATGCTTCTGGTGAAAGTGACCGACCCGGGACCGGTTTTTTACGGTCACACGCGCATCGGGCGGCACGGCAAAAGGTTTAAGGCCTGGAAATTCCGCAGCATGTGCATGGACGGCGACGCCATCCTCCGCGACTACCTGGCGCGGCATCCGGCGGCGCGACAGGAATGGGACAACTCGCAGAAGCTGCGCCACGACCCCCGCGTCACCCGGTTGGGTAGGTTCATGCGGCGCATGAGCATCGATGAACTGCCGCAGCTTTGGAACGTGCTGCGCGGCGACATGAGCCTGGTCGGGCCGCGGCCCATCGTGGAAGACGAAATTCGCCGCTACGGGGATGTGATTCGCCTGTACGCGACGGTGAAGCCCGGGATCACCGGACTGTGGCAGGTCTCCGGACGAACAGACGTCGGCTACGAGGATCGCGTGCTGCTGGATCAGTTTTATGCGCGGCACTGGTCGCCCTGGCTCGATGTGTTCGTGCTGGCCAAGACCGTAATTACGTTGATTCGGCGCGAGGGGGCGTATTAGGGACGATTAATGATTTGACCGAGTCCTCCTGAGGTATGCCGAAGGATCTGCCACCGGACGAAGGGGCCAGATCCTTCCGATAACTTCCGGATGACGATGTGCGTGTTTTCATGGACGGTTCAACCAAACAACATCAGCCGCACCACCTGTTGTCGCACGCGGGGATCTATCTCATCGCGCGCGGCCTGCCAGGGTTGATCGCGTTTCTGGCAATTCCGGCGTTTACCCGGCTGCTGGATCCGGCGGACTACGGGCGGTATGCGCTGGTCTTGGCGACGGCGAATTTGTTGAACGCGCTGCTCTTTCAATGGCTCCGATTGTCGCTGGTGCGATACCTGCCCACGTACAAGGACGAGCCGGCGAAATTGAAGTCGACGATGCTGGCGGCAAACGGAGTGTTGGTCCTTGCGATGGGACTTGTGGCGGGAGTGTTGTATTGCGTGCCGGCGATGGGGATATGGCATCGGATGATCCTGCCGTGCTGGGTGTTGATGGTAGCGCAGGCGGCTTTCGAGATGTGTTGCGAATACAGCCGATCGGCACTGCAGCCGTGGCGGTACATGATGATGCAGTTGCTGCGAGCAACCGCGTCAGTCGTGCTCGGCGTGGGGTTGGTGCTCATCGGCATGCGGTGGGCGGGACCGCTCACCGGCCTGGCCATGGGGATGCTGCTGCCGGTGGCATGGGTGTATCGGCACGACTGGTCGGACGCGCGCTGGACGATCGACCCGCAGACGCTGAAGCGGATCGCGCTGTATGGCTTGCCGCTCTCGCTCACCGTGGCGTTGACCATCGTGATCAGCACGTCGGATCGGTTCCTGATCGCAGGATTCATGGGGGAGGATGCGGCGGGGCTGTACTCGGTGGCGGTCGACTTCACGAGCCAGACGCTGACGATGCTGCTCATGGCCGTTTACATGGCGGCCTTTCCGCTGGCGGTGCGGGCGTTTGAACATCGCGGGCGGGAAGCGGCCCAGGAGCAGATGAAGACGAACGCATCGTTGCTCATGGGGATCGGCATACCATGCACGATCGCACTGATCGTGCTGGCGCCGAATATGGCCCATTGCCTGATGGGGCCGAAATACCGGGCGACCGCGGCACACATCATCCCGCTCGTGGCGGTGGGAACGTTCCTGGCGGGGATGAAGGCGTGCCATTTCGATACGGCGTTTCAATTTGCGCATCGCACCATCTACCAGGTTTGGATCGTGCTTTTCGCGGCGGTTCTCAACGTGGGGCTGAACCTGGTCGCGATCCCAAAACTGGGGATCAACGGCGCGGCAATGGCGTCGGCGATCGCCTACCTCATTTCAATCGGGCTAACCGCGTGGTTGGGGCGGCGGCACTTTGTATTGCCCTTCCCGGTGGGTTCGTGCGTCCAGGTCCTGCTGGCCGGAGCGGTGATGGGCGCGCTGCTTTATCCGACGCGTGGGTATCGGGGAAAGGTCGCGCTGAGCGCGCAGGTGATCGCGGGCGCAATCGCGTACGGAGCGGTGCTGGTGTCGCTGAACTTCCTGCACTTGCGCGATCTGATCCAAAGAAAATGGCAAGCGCGGCGGGGAAGCGACGAGGCCGTGGCCGTGAGCGGCGCGCCGGCATGGAGGACGACGTGAACCCGGGAAGCGAGAACAACACGATCTGCATGTATACCCCGTCATCGGACGGCGGGATGGCCCAGTACGCGTGGGAGCTGATGAATGCGCTTTCGGATGAGGGGCGCGGCAACTTCAAGGTGGAACTGGTGACCGGGCAGGACGTGGTGCCGCTGTTTCAAACCGACGCCTATCCGATCCACGCGATCCTGCCGCCCCTGTGTCATCGCAATGAATTTGCCAATCGAGCCTCGTGGGTGGCGAGCCGGCTGGCGCATTACCCGCGTCGCGAATGGCGGTTTTTAAAATGGCTGCGCGGCCGGCCCGACGTGGTGGCAGTGCACCTTCAGGAATGGACCCCCTGGCTGGCGGCGTCGATGATCCGGCGCATTCGCGCCATGGGAAAGCAGGTCTTCTATACGGTCCACAACATCTACCCGCACCGCTATCCGGCCATGGTTCCCAAGGCCGTGATGGACCGCTGGGTGCGCAAGGCGTGCCGATCCTGCGACGGTCTGTTCGTACACACCGAGCGCCTGGCGGGGCAATTGGCGCAGTTTCTGGGCGGCACCCACCCGCCGATCCACGTCGTGCCGCACGGGGTGTGGACGGTGCGCGGCACGGCGCCTCGGCCAACCATGGAAGAGCGGCTGGAGTGGAAGAAGCTGTTGTTCTTCGGGACGATCCGGCGCAACAAGGGGCTCGACGTGCTGCTTCGGGCGGCCGAGACGCTTCACGACTATTCGATCACCATCGCCGGAGAGCCGTTGGAGGCCGAGTATTACCGGACCGAGATCCTGCCGCAGATACAGCGGCTGCGTAACGACGGCGTAAAAATCAATCTGATCGATCGCTATATCTCCGAGAGCGAGCTGCCCGAGCTGCTGGCAACGCACAGCGCGGTGGTGCTGCCGTACACGCCGAATTTCGTCGCCCAGAGCGGCGTGATCTTTCTGGCCCTCGCACATGAGCTGCCGGTGGTGGCGAGCCTCGCCGGCGGATTGAAGGATCTATTTGAAGAGTTTCGGGTCGGCGTGCCCTTCAGCGAGGTAACACCGGCCGCGCTGGCGGCCGCCGTGCGCCGGCTCGCGGACCCTGACGTGCGGCGCGACGTCACCGAACAGATCGCCGCCGCGCGCAGCCACTATAGCTGGCGC
This sequence comes from Tepidisphaerales bacterium, assembly GCA_038221115.1. Taxonomy (GTDB): domain Bacteria; phylum Planctomycetota; class Phycisphaerae; order Tepidisphaerales; family Tepidisphaeraceae; genus JANXVV01. The sequence goes on along the minus strand of JBBRIN010000390.1, from coordinate 438 downwards.
GAAACCGCCCGCGCCACCATCGCGGGATATCTGTCAACCGAACCTGAGACAAGACAGGCTTTCGATGATTGTGCCATGGCCACAACCTCTGCGCAGTAACTGGGCGCTGCCGATCACGTGGTCGCCCCCCACCGCCACATCGGCGTTGCAACCGACGCTGCGCGCGCGCACCAACGACGCGGCCGGCACCTCGCGCATCGGGGCGACGATGGCGCTTGGCCTGGGCTTTTTCGGGTTCATCCCCTATCCGGCACTATCCATCGGCAACTCCAGCGCGGTGCAGATTGGCAATGCGCTGACCATTCTCCTGTGCGTGCCGTGCCTGTTGGTTTCGTGGCGCCGGCGGCCGTTCTGGATGCTGCCGATGCTGATGGCGCCGCTGGTGCTGTCCTCGGTGAAGGCAACCCTCAGCGGCAGCGACAACCTGGATCTGAGCCT
>JBBRIN010000389.1:0-4665 GCA_038221115.1 Tepidisphaerales bacterium | reverse complement strand
GACCTCGTGGTGCAAGGGGGAAGGCCGCCGCCGTCGCATGCAAAGGGCCGTCAAACGCCCCGAACAATCCGGTGCGACGGGTCCGCCGGGGTAGTGGCGACGGCACGTCTGCAAGGAGATCGACGCAACACGGGAGACCCGCCGTGGTGGTCATGTTCGCATGACCAACCGGACGCCCGCGAGGGACAGGCCGGGCCGCGGCGGGAGTCGGATCGGCCCATAGTACCGAAGGGAAGGCTTCGCCTTCCCGTGAAGCGGGTAACGACCGCCGAGGGAAGGGGCCGAAGTTGAAGGGTCAGCGCAGGAAGCAATGCGGAAGCGAAAGGAGAGTGGCATGAGTCTAATCCCTCCGGAAAAGCTTCAGAAGTTGCAGGCGGCGCTGCATGCCAAAGCCAAGGCATCGCCCGACCAGCGGTTCCACGCCCTGTATGACAAGGTGTACCGAACGGATGTGCTGTCGCACGCCTACGCCTGCTGCCGATCCAAGGGCGGGGCGGAAGGAGTGGACGGCCAGACGTTCGAGGACATCGAAGCGCATGGCGAGGTCCAATGGCTGGGCGAACTTGCGGAAGAACTGAGAGTCAGGACGTATCGACCGAGTCCGGTTCGGCGGGTTTGGATCCCCAAGCCCGACGGCAAGGAGCGGCCGCTGGGAATCCCGACGATCAAGGACCAAGTCGCGCAGACGGCGGCGATGTTGGTGTTACAGCCGATCTTCGAGGCCGATTTGCAACCCGAGCAGTATGCCTACCGTCCTGACCGATCCGCGCTGGATGCGGTCAACAACGTGCGTGAGTTGCTTGTCAACGGACACACGCAGGTGGTGGACGCGGACCTGAGCGGGTACTTCGACTCGATTCCCCATGCCGAACTGATGCTCGCCTTGCGGCGGCGCATCGTGGACGGCGCAATGTTGCATCTGCTGAAGATGTGGCTGGAGATGCCCGTCGAGGAGATCGACGGGCGTGGGAATCATCATCGAACGACAAGGAACAAGGACGAGGGAAAAGGCACGCCGCAAGGCGCGCCGATCTCACCGCTGCTGAGCAGTCTGTACATGCGCCGGTTCGTGCTGGGCTGGAAGACGCTGGGCCATGAGGCCCGGCTCAAGGCCCGCATCGTCAACTACGCCGACGACTTGGTGATCTGCTGCCGGGGCACGGCTGAACAAGCCGCGACCGTCATGCGGGACATGATGTCACGGCTGAAACTGACGGTGAACGAAACCAAAACGCATGTGCGGCAACTGCCGGGAGAGACGTTCGACTTCCTGGGTTACACGTTCGGCCGACACCGCTCGAACCGCACGGGGCGCTGGATGCTCTGCGGCAAGCCGAGCAAGAAACGTATCGCGCGGGTGTGCCAGAAGATCAGCGCGATGACGGGCCGAAACACGACAAAACTCAGCCCCACCGAGATGACGACCGAACTCAACCCCGTGCTGCGGGGCTGGGCCGGTTACGTCTGCATCGGTCCGGTCAGCGACACCTACCAGACGATCAATGCACACGTCCGGTATCGGTTCCGCAAATGGTGGAGCGCCAAGCACAAGATCAAGCCTGACCGGCTGGGTCCGTGCTGGTACTGGAGTCCGTGGTTGGAGCGGAAGTTCGGCTTACTCCAATTGAAGTGGGATCTCAGCCGCCTGCCGCATGCGAAAGCGTGAACCTTCTCCGAGAGCCGGATGCGGCAAATCCGCACGTCCGGTTCGATGAGCGGGACGTGGAAACGGAGCATGGACTGGCTATTGAGGCACCGGCAACCGAAAGAGCCGGAAACGGATAGGCCAGTCCTAATCAACCGCGCCACGTCTCGACTCCACCGCGGGGTGCCGGCAGGTGGGTGAGGGTGCTGGTCTTGGGGGGTGGAGGTGGTTAGAATGGTGGGACCGGGAAGTGAGCCGATGTCACATCGGCATGGCGGCGCGCGTGCGAGACTCGGGACGAGGAATCAAGGACGATTGCCCTCGTGAGCGAACATGCCCACTGCATGAAGTGCAGCGCGTTTTGCCTTTTGAGTGGTGATTCTTTAACCTTCCCGATCCAATGAGCACATCTACAGGCGAGGGTTTCGTTGCATCCCGCGACGCGGCCGTGCATACCGAGGGTTTGACGAAGATTTACCGCGACTTCTGGGGGCGACCGAAGGTCGAGGCGCTGGTCGATCTGGACCTGACGATACGGCGCGGCGAGGTGTTTGGGCTGCTGGGGCCGAACGGGTCGGGGAAAAGCACGAAGATCAAGCTGCTGCTGGGGCTGATCTTTCCATCGAAGGGGACGGCGCACGTGCTGGGGGAACCGGCGGGGAGCACGGACATCAACAGGAAGCTGGGGTTTCTGCCGGAGGAGTCTTACCTGTATCGATTTTTGAACGGGGAGGAGATTCTGAAGTTTTACGGGAAGCTTTTTAAGATTCCGCGGCGCGAGTTGAATCGGCGGGTGCCGGAGTTGCTGGACATCGTGGGGCTGGATGCCAAGAGCCGAAAGCGCAAGCTGCGCGAGTACAGCAAAGGGATGGCGCGGCGCATCGGGCTGGCGCAGGCGATGATCAACAACCCGGACCTGATCCTGCTGGATGAGCCGACGACGGGGCTGGACCCGATCGGCACGCGCGAGATGAAGGACCTGATCGTATCGCTCAAGGCGCAGGGGAAGACGGTGCTGCTGTGCAGCCATCTGCTGGCGGACGTGCAGGATGTCTGCGATCGAATCACGATTTTGTTTCGGGGGCAGATGGTGCAGAAGCCGGAGCAGGTGCGGGATCTGTTGCAGAAGAAGGACGTAACTCACGTCGAGACCGGGGAGATGAGCGAACAACAAGTGGCGGAGGTAAGGGAGTTTTTGCGGCGGATGGGCGTGAGCGATCCGAAGATCACGCATCCGACGACGACGCTGGAGGACCTGTTCGTGCGGGTTGTGAACTCGAGCGACAGCGGGAATGGGAAGGGGGATCGGATTAAGACGTCGTAGAGGTGCCTATGCGGGCGCGTCAGGTGAGGATCGGCGTCGGCTACTGAAACTCGATGAACCCCCACCCTATTCCTCCCCCGGAGTACCGGAGGAGGGGACCGGAGAAGCGGCGAGCGGACCCTAATCAACAAGACATTCCGATATGCTCCTTGGCGAACTTCAACTTCCTGGTTTCATGGATCAGCACCTGCGATGGATCGTGGCGGCGGTGGTGATCGTCGTGGGATTTCTGGTGACGGGGATGGGGGACCTTCGGCGGCCGAGCTGGATGCGGATGTGGGCGATTTCGGGGGTGTGCTTTGCGGAGTCGATTCGGCGGCGCGTGCTTTGGATTACGCCGCTGGCGATTGTGGGGGTGATCGTGGCGGTGCAGTTGTTGCAGCCGCTCGACGAGCAGGATGCGGTGCGGGAGACGGTGAAGTATGCGCTGTTCACCACGGGCGCGCTGGTGGTGATGGCGACGATCATTCTGGCATGCACGAATTTGCCCAAGGAGATCGATAACCGGGTGATCTTTACCGTGGTGACCAAGCCGGTGACGCGGCTGGAAATTATCCTGGGGAAGATCATCGGGTTCGCGCGGGTGTCTGCGGCGCTGCTGCTGATCATGGGGGTGTTCACGTTTGGATATGCGTGGGTGCGGGCGACGTCGCTTCAGGCGGGCGTGCGGGCGCGGCTTGAGACTTTGTCGCCGAACGACCCGTCGCGAAAATCGCTGGAGCATTACGCGGAATTTGGGCTGCTTGAATCGCGCCGATATGCCAGCGCGACGCACTTCGAGCAACTCGCGGAGATTCCCAAGCCCGGGGACACATACCGGTGGACGCTGGGGAGCGAGGATCAGTCGTTTATCTTTCGGTTCGACTTGCCGGCGGAGCTGTTCCCGCCGCCGGAGGGCGAGCAGGACAATGGGGGCCTGCTTATTTTGGGGCACATTCCGTTTCGGGGTCTGGGTCAGAGCCATGAGAGCTGGCACCCGACGCCGTTTCCGGACAAGCTGCCAGACCCGGCGGATTTTCACGGCTTGACGCTCAAGCGGGAGGCTTACGTGTCGCTCGATATCCTCGGGCCGGATCATTTCAACCTGGTGCCGCCGACGGAGCTATCGGCGGCAAACCCGCGGCTACAGGGGCTGCCTGAACCGGGGGAGTCGGGCGGCGAAGTGAAGTATCAAACGCTTTCAGCAATGAAGCCGGTCTCGCTGAATCGTTTCTATCAGATGCCGGCGAGCACGCCGCGGCGGATTTACGTGCGGGTGACGGGGCTGGGGCCGTTTCGATATGGGGCGTCGCCAGCGAGCATTCGGTTGTTCAGCCCGCGGCTCAATCGGATTCTGGAGCCGCTGAAGGAAGCGGATGGGACGGTGGCGTGGCCGGATTTTCATGGGCGCGAGCTTCTGGGGACACAGCAGATCAAGGCGGGGACTGATCTGGCGACGGCGCCGGTGGGCATCTGGACATTTAAGAATCCGGAGCTGCCACCGAGCGGCCAGCCGGTGCCGATGGAGATTCGGCTGGGCATCGAAGGATCGGGCGATGAGACATCGGGGAAAGATTCGGCCACCCTGGTATCCGTTGAGTCGTTCGATCATGCCACGAAGCGGAGCAGCGCGGCGATTGAGTTTCCGATCGAGTCGAACCGGACCGCATTTTTTACGTTGCCCGCCGGCGCGCTCAGTGGAGGCGACTTTGAGCTG
>JBBRIN010000388.1:0-4674 GCA_038221115.1 Tepidisphaerales bacterium | reverse complement strand
GCGATCGACACCGCATCAAGGTTCTTGCTCTCAAAGAGCTTTCGCATGTCCGTGTACGTTTCCACGCCCGGAAACTTCTTTGCGTGCGCCTCGAGCACCAGGCTGTCGACGTCGCACAATCCGGTGAGGCGAAATCCGGGGTTCTTGCTAATGTCGCTCAGATGGCTGCCGCCCCGGCTCTTAAAACCAATCGTCGCGATGCGCACCGCATCATTGGCCCCAACCACCTCACCCCACGATCGGGCCGTAAAGTACGACGAGATCGCCACCGCTCCGGCAGCGCCGGCCGTGGATTTCAGAAAGTGACGACGGCTCGATTGATTCTTCCGCATGGTTGTCGCTCCTTAAATGATGTCGATGGCCCGCGGGTCACTCACTTCATGGGCGGCGGCGCAGCCTTACCGCCCGGCAGCGTGCGATCATTCTGACCGACCGGCGCGCCCAGCGTCAGATCCGACGGCTTGGGCATCGAATCGCCGTGCTGCTTCACGTCGAAGAAATGAAAGCCCGACGGATGGTATTCGCCGACTAGCTGCACATTGGTCCCCTCCGATGGAATCTTATCTTCGAGGCCGACGCCCCAATAGGCGGCGTTGACCACCAGCCGCCGCAGCCCTTCGTTTTCAAAGTCGATCGCCGACGCCAACGTACTGCACATCACCCGCGCCGGTTTACCGGATTCGCTTCTATACTCCCGCACCCAGACGACCGGCTGCATCGGATTGTTCTTGTCGACCATCTTCCCGGACTTCTTATCCGGCGCCGGCGGGGCAGGCGGATCGGCGGGGTTCAGGCCGGTCGTCACCTCCCCGTACACCAACACCTGCGCGTCATCCGGCAGCTTGGTGACGCCGTACACATCGGAGACGCCGAACAGGTCGTGTACTCCGCGCAGGGCCGGGTGGTCCTTCACCTTGTCATTGATGATCCCGCGCGTTCCCTGGTTGGCATGGCTGCCGTGGTGGCTGATCCACGTCTCGCCGAGCACCTGCCGCCCGAACCCGCCGGACCAATCCTTGCTGTTATAGCTGTACTTCGCGTAGGGGCTGTCCTTGTTGTCCTTGTAGTTGAACGCGTGCGTCGCCGTGCGCAGCCCGATGATCGGCTTGCCGCTGTTCACATAATCCACGAAATGCTTCATGTCCGCGTCCGGCAGCTCGCGAAAGCGCGTCTGAATGATGACCAGGTCGGCCGCATCCAGCTTGTTCATCCCCGGGATGTTGGTCAGCTCATTCGGATTGATCCGCCCGGTCTCCTTGTTCACAGCGAATAAGACCGTGCAGTTAAACCCGTGCCGCTGGGCAAGGATCTGCCCGAGCATCGGCATCTCTTCTTCCGAGCGGTACTCCTCATCCCCGGCGTTGAGAACGATGTTCTTCCCCTTGCCGGGGCCGGCCTTCCCCGGATACGAGGCCCACTGGTCCTGGGCGAACGTCGGCGCCGCCAACGTGAAGCAAATGAACGCCAGCGCGGCGGTCCACAAGAAGCGGTGGGTCATGATTGGGTTCCTCGAAAGGGATTTGCCGGACGGCGATCATTCTACCCAATGCCGCTGACTTTTGTTGCTACGCCTGCGCCTCGTTAACCTAGCCACGATGCATCCTCGACTGCTCGCAATGCTGGCCCTGTTCTCGGTGACGTTCCCAGCGATTGGCGCTCCCACCACGGCACCCGCCGTAACCACCGATCCGCCGCGCGAGTCGTTTTTGCTCGTGCCGCTGCATGTTCACGTTCTTTCCTGCGAAACGGAGCCCGATCTTCAGTCCACGTTGACCGACGACGACGTGCGCCGCATCGTCGGAAAGGCCAACAAGATCTGGCACCGCGCGGGCGTTCATCTGTTGCTCGAGCCGATCCTGCGCGAGCCCGCCGCCCACGTTGATGAGTTCCGCCAACAGACCAGGAAATCGGCTGTAGATCTTTCACCTCGCTCCCCCTACCGCCTGCTTGCCCCCGACGAAACCCGCGCGCTGCCCGGCCTGCACGTCTACTTCATCCACAAGTTCGAGCCGAACGGCGTTTACCTGGGCCAGCGCATCGCCTTCGTCAAAGACTCCGCGCGCCTGCGCAGTGTCGAGGGCGGCATCGACGAGCCGATCCCGCGCGTGACCGCCCACGAGCTCGGGCACGCCATGGGCCTCCCCCACCGCCAGGACACGTTCAACCTGATGGCCTCCGGCACCACCGGCACCGGATTGAGCGCCGCCGAAGTAGCCGAGGTCCGCAAGCGCGTCGCCCAACTTCCCGGCGCCATGACCGTCGCCGAATGCCAGACGGCGATCGAAAGCGCAGACGCCGACCGCGCAACCCTGCTCCGCGCCGAACTTAAATCAATGCTCGACCCCGAGAACGCCAAGCCACGATGACCACCTCCCAGTCATCTGTCCTCTTCGCGGCTTTCTTCGCGCTCCTTCGCGCCTTCGCGTATTCTTCAGCCTTCGCCTTAAGCGTAAAACCCCGGCCGTTAACGCCGAAAACGAGCTGAAACCTCGCCATGAGCCACAATTTCTCCCTCCCTACTCTTATCAAAACAGCTTCGGCGCGTTATGTTGGTCGATTCGCCCCGTGGAGTGACGGCGCGCCGTTGGCGCCGTTCCGGGGCATTGCCGACCGCGCGATCATTTTCGCTCGCGCGGCTCGGCCTGGACCGCATTGCGAACCGAATGGCGCTGACACTCCACGCATTCTGGCAGGGGCAACGTCTCTGGCTCTGGGGCGAACCCGCGGGCGATTCCGATCAGGCCGCCGCTGATGTGATCGCCGATCTCCGCGCGGCCGTCGGAGAACTGTCGCCCGACGCACTGTTGGCGGAGGCGGCCGCCGAAGGGCTCGCGCAAATCTGGCTTCCTTGCGACGAGCGCGGCCCGATCACCTGCCCGTCCGCCCATGCTACCGCCGAATCCTCCGACGTCGCCACGCTGCTCATCGGCGAGCTGCGCGCCGTTTCCGTCCCCGCACTGACATTCTCGCCACTCCAGGCCGTCGATTTGCTCACCTCGCTGCCGCGCGATCTGCCGATTGGCTGCGGCGACTCGATCCGCTACTGGGCCACGCTGGCGCGCTTCGTCATCGACCTGCTCGCCCGGCGGCAGTTCATTCCACACATGGAAGAAACCACCGACGGCTTCATGGCCCGCTGGCGCCCGGTCGTGCAGGACCGCGATGAACTCGATTGGCTCGAGCACCTCGCCCTGGCCATGCCGCCGGTTTGCCGCGCCGCGGTCGTGTCATCACCGAAGGAGCATGAGCCGTCGGGCCTCGTCGAGAGTTTCCTCGGCGCTACCGCTGATGCGCTGATTCGCCGCTGCGTTGCCGAAGATCCATTCTTTCACCAGCCCGCCGAGCGCTTGTCGCACCCATCGCCCGATATGCGTCCGCATGAGACCCGGTGGGTCGCGGCCTTGCTCTCCATCGATCCGCGCCTCACCGGCTCCGACGCTGAAAACGCGCGGCTCTCGCAGGCCGTGCAGAGCTGGATCGGCCAGATCGAGCCCGCTGCCGCCGCCTCGACGTTGCGGCTGATTTTTCAGCTCGAAGAGCCCGATGAGCCAGCCGAAGAGGATGTAAACCCCGAGGCGGAACAACCCGATTCGGAAACCGCCACCGCGACGCCCGAAGGATCCTGGCGGATCAAGCTGATGCTCGCTTCCGAAGGCATCGATGAGGAGATCATTCCCGCCGCGGATCTATGGGACACCTCCAGCGCCACCGTCCTGCTCGGACGCGGCGTAAAAAACCGCCAGGCGCGCCTCATCGCCGAACTCTCCCGCGCCGCCGAGATTTTCCCGCTCCTGCAAGGGCTCACCCAACAGCCCGCGCCGTCGAGCCTCGACATTCCGATCGCCGACGCCTACACGTTTATCCGCCAATGGGCCGCCGTCCTACGCGAACAGGGCTTCGGCATCGCCCTTCCCTCCTGGGCCGAGCGCGCAGAGAGCGAACTGGGCCTTCGCCTGCAAGTGCGCCCCCTCAACGATTGGCCCGCCAATGGCGACGATGAATCGCTCGACCTCCCCGGCCGCGTTGCTCGCGGCTCGCAGCCGATCGAGCTTCCGTCCGGACACTTCGGCCTCGATGCCCTGCTCCAGTTCGACTGGCAGATCGCCGTCGGCAACCTTCGCCTCTCCCCGCGCGAGTTCGAGCGCCTCGCCACGCAAAACGTCCCGCTGGTCAAGCTGCGCGGCCAATGGGTTCAGATCGACCTCGACGCGGCCCGCCAGGCGGCGCAATTCCTGCAAAAGCAACAGGAAAAGCCGCTCACCCTCGCGGAAGCCCTTCGCACCGCCTATGGCTCATCGCGCAGCGAAACCGGCCTGCCCGTCCTCGGACTCGGTGGCAGCTCCTGGATCGATCAACTTCTCGAGCAAGTCCCCGGCGCAAAACTCGAATCGCACCCCCAGCCCGCTTCTTTCCACGGCTCGCTTCGCCCCTACCAGCTCAAGGGGCTCCAGTGGCTCGTCTTCCTGGACCGCCTGGGCATCGGCGCCTGCCTCGCCGACGACATGGGCCTCGGCAAGACCATCCAGCTCCTGGCGCTCCTGCTCGCCGAGCGCGAGGGCGGCGCGGCGCGGCCGACGCTGCTGGTCTGCCCGATGTCGCTGCTCGAGAACTGGCGGCACGAGGCGGAGCGGTTCGCGCCGACGCTCGACGTCCGCATCCACCACGGTCCGCGGC
>JBBRIN010000387.1:0-4681 GCA_038221115.1 Tepidisphaerales bacterium | reverse complement strand
CATGACAGTTCCCCTGCCGCCCACCATCTTCGAGCGTTACAGCCCGGAGCCTGGCACTCAACCCATTGTGTTTAAGTGGCGAAGCCTTTTAGAATCCCCACCGATGAAGCAGATGACTAAGCGAATCGTCGCCGCGACCTTGTTGAGCGGACTCGTCACCCTCGGCATCTGGTGTACCCGCGCCAAGTCCGCACCGGCAGCCCCCATCGCCGCGCTGCCCGATGCGCCGCCACTTGCCGATGCCCCCGACAACTCCGTCCCCGGCCTGACGCTCGCCTTCGAGTCCCTGTCCACAGACGCCTCGCCGACCGCCAAATCCGACGCGCGATCCGCACGTCTGGTCGCGCTCTACGTGCCGGCCGGCTCGCCGCCAACGCCCTTCCTCGCCCCCGGCCCGTTCAAGGCCACCTTCGAGGGCGCGATCGAGCAAAAACTCCGCGGCGACTACAACTTCTCGTTCACCGGCAATGGCACGGTGAAGCTGACGATCAACGACAAGAAGGTGATCGAAGCCAAAGGTGATTTCGCCGCCGCCGAGGCCCAACCCGCGACCCTGAAAAAGGGCAAGAACAAGTTTACCGTCGAATATCAGAGCCCCCCCACCGGCGATGCGTGGGTGAGGATGTACTGGTCGGCCGACGAGTTTCCCGCCGAACCGATCGACCCGAAGCTCTATAGCCACAACACCTCGGCGAAACCGATTGCCGCCGGCCTTCGCGTGCGCGCCGGTCGGGAATTATTCGCGGATTTACGCTGCGTGAAATGTCATCTCGACGCTTCGCTCACCGAGGCGAAGGACGGGATGCCCGAGCTGGCCAAGGACGCCCCCAAGCTCGAGGACGTCGGCGGGCGCCTGAATGAAAAATGGATGGCCCGCTGGATCAGCAACCCCAAGGCCCTGCGTCCCGACACCACCATGCCCAACCTCCTCCACGGCAAGGCCGGGACGACGATGCAAGAGGCCGCGGACATCGCCGCTTACCTGGCCGCGCTCGGCGCCGGCGGTGGTGACGGGGGCGGCGGTGCAGACGCGACGGCGAAGGATGCCGACGCCGCCGTCGCCGGCGGCAAGCTCGTCTCAACGCTCGGCTGCATCGGCTGCCACACTCTGCCGGACAAGGAAACCAGCCCCGATCTGAATCGCATCACCTGGCACAACCTCCGCGCAAAGTATAAGCCCGCCGCGCTGGTGGAATTCCTCAAGCAGCCCGACAAACATTATTCCTGGATCGGGATGCCCAATTTCAGGCTCAGCGATGACGAGGCCGTCAAAATCGCCGCGTTCCTGCGAATCAACAGCAAAGACCTCGACGGCGATTCGCCAAAAGGCGATCCCGCCAGGGGCGAAAAGCTGTTCGCCGCATCCGGCTGCGTGAGCTGTCACGGGCTCAAGCAGACCAACGAGCTCAAGGCCCCCGCCCTCGCCGAAATCCCGAAAGATGGATGGGCAAAGGGCTGCATGGCCAGGGACGAATCGTCCCGCGGGCGCGCCCCAGATTTTTCATTGACCGACGCCGGCCGCGAGTCGTTGCTGGCGTTCGCCGCAACCGACCGATCCTCGCTCAAGCGCGACACGCTGCCCGAGCTGGCCCAGCGCCAGGTGACCGAGCTGCGCTGCATTGCCTGCCACACGCGCGATGGCAAACTCGATGCGTGGGACGAGCTGGCCAAGGAGGTGGAGCCCTTAAAGGGCGATGCGATCGACCCGGAAAGCAACGGCGGTGGTGCTAATGCCGGCGCTGCCGGAAGCAAGGTCCCCCCCGGCGAGCCGCAGCCCGGCACCGGCGATCAACAGCGCCCGCCGCTCACATGGGTGGGTGAGAAGCTGCAACCGGATTGGATGGCGACCTTCATCGCCGGCAAGGTCGATTACAAACCGCGCGTATGGATGCTCGCCCGTATGCCCGGCTTCCCCGCTCGCGCCGAGGCCCTCGCAAAAGGCCTGGCGCTCGAACATGGCATGGGGCTCGGTGCGGAAACATCGGCGCTGCCGGATGCCGAGATGGCCAAGCTCGGCAAGCAGCTCGCCGGCCGCAACGGCGGCTTCAGTTGCATCCAATGCCACGGCATCGGCAGCATCCCCCCCATCTCCCCGTTCGAGGCCCCGTCCACCAACTTCAAATATTCCAAGGAGCGCTTGCGACACGAATTCTACGTGCGCTGGATGCGCAACCCCCTGCGCATCATCCCGACCACCAAGATGCCCGCCTTCGCGCAGGAAGGCGGCAAGACCGCCCTGACCGACATTCTCGACGGCGATTCCAACAAACAATTCGAGGCCATCTGGCAGTACCTGCAGGCCGGCCGAAAGATCGAGCACCCGGAGCAGGAGGGGGCAAGCCCGTGAGGGGGGAAGTCGGGCACGACCAGCCCGCATAGAGACGAGGTAAACATCGCGTAGGACAACACCCATGTCGAATGATGGTTCTCCACTCTTCCCAATTTCGTCGCTTGTCATTTCCGAGGCAAACCAGGACGGCACATGCCTATTATGCCATCGTACTATTCGTGATCGCGATCATGTGACGATGACATTAGGAGCGATTTATTCTCTCGATGGAGGATTAAATGGGGGGGTTCATGAAGACATGTTCGCCTTCATGAGGCTCCACTCACGTGTAGGAGGGTCGACTCATTCAAAAACTATACTTGAAGATGGCGCCGACGGCCAAGTCGATTTACGCTTCTATTCGAAGAAGTGCTTTCGTCAGTTTCTCATGGCACTTGCTAATACCATAGATGCACCAACGGAATGAGATGCCGGGTAGGAGAATTCAAAGGGGATAAGTACAGATCCGAAGAAATTCAATTCGTCCTTCATCATTGATTCGTGAATTCGAGCTTCGTCATTCGCACCGGCCCCATCGCTCCTCCTGCCAGCCCCACCCCACTTCCCCTTCCTGTCTCCGTCCCTTCGTGTTAATCCCTCTCTTAAAACCCCAAATCAATCGTTCGTTTCCCAGCTAAGCCCCCCGCGATGCACCATCATGCACCATCCATTTCCGGCACCTCAAAAAGACGACCATAACCCCCTGCAATTACAAGATATACAAACGAAGCAAGATGACGATGAATAGCACTCAAAAACGATGCATTATGATGCAAAATGATGCATCCACCCCCATCCATCCCCTGCCCATCGACACCAGCGTCCCCGTTCTGCTCCGTGCCTCCGTGCCCCCGTGGTGATTCTCCCTATTTCGCCTCCACCCTCGGAAACAGCGGCGTACCCTCCGCCACCTTCGACCCCGGCACCGGCGGCAACCCGAACAGCTCTGCCAGAGACCGCCCGACCGGCGAAGCGTTGAGCTGCGCAAGTCCCGCATCCGCCTTCTCCGGCAGGATCGGCAGCAGCGCGACCAGCGACGTGTAGATCGCCCGCGTCGTAAGGTTCAGAATCGTGTCAACGCGATCGTTGTTTGCCGCGTCCTTGGCAAGCGTGAACGGCCGCGTCGCGTCGATATACCCGTTCGCCTGGCGGGCCAACTCGATGGGAAGCATCGCACACTGCTGCAGCTCAACATGGTCATAAGCATGGGCCAGCCGCGCGGGCAGATCGAGAATGGCGCGGTCCAGGTCGATGTCGATCTGCTCGCGGGCGGGCGTGGATGCCGGAACATGCCCGCCGCGATAGTTGTTCACCATCTTCAGCACGCGATTCAACAGGTTGCCAAGCACATTCGTCAGCTCGGCGTAGGACTTGTTGAAGTCGTTGCTGGTCCAGTCCAAATCAGAGCCGAAAGGCGAGGCTCGGAGCAGGTAGTACCGCAGCGCATCGTAGCCGTGCGTCGCGCCGATCGCGCGAATCTGCTCGAGCCCGATGAAGTTGTTGGTGCTCTTGCCCATCTTCATCCCGTTGGCCGTCCACCACCCGTGGGCATAAAGCTTCTTCGGCAACGGCACGCCGAGGCTCATCAGCATCGCCGGCCAGTAGACGGCGTGGAACCAGAGGATCTCTTTGCCAATCAAGTGGAGATCGACCGGCCAGAACTTCTTGAATAGCCCATCGTCCGCCGAACCATAGCCCAGGGCGGTGATGTAGTTGCTCAGCGCGTCGATCCACACATAAAGAACGTGGGATGGATCGTTGGGCATCTCGATCCCCCACTTCAGTGTCGAGCGGCTGATCGACAGGTCTGCAACATCGGAGTTGAGCTTGCTGAGCACCTCGTTCCGCCGCGAGACCGGCTGGATGAACTCGGGATGCGCCTCGATGTGCGTAATGATGCGCGGGACATATTTCTGCAGGCGGAAGAAGTAGGTCGGCTCCTTGTAGCGCACCAGCGGCTTCTTGTTCACCACCGACTTGTACTCCGCAGCCTTCGCCTCGGTCTCGGTGATGAATTCTTCCTGGCCCTCGTCGTACCAGCCTTCGTAAGCGCCCAGATAGATGTCGCCATTGTCGAGCAGCTCACGCACTATCTCCTGCACCGCCAGCTTGTGGCGCGGCTCGGTCGTGCGGATGAAATCGTCATGGGTGACGTCGAGCTCGTCGAACACCTTGCGGAATACCTCGACATTCCGATCCGCCAGGACGGCAGGCTCAGTCTTCTGTTCGATCGCCGTCTTGACCATCTTCAATCCATGCTCGTCGGTCCCCGTGAGGAAGTGGGTGTCATCGCCCTTCAGACGGTGGTATCGCGCGATGGTGTCCGCGGCGAGCGTCGTGAAGCAGTGGCCG
>JBBRIN010000386.1:0-4685 GCA_038221115.1 Tepidisphaerales bacterium | reverse complement strand
TGCGCTTCGGCCCATTGCGGCTTCATCGCGGTGGCGCGCTGCAGCCAATCGACCGCCTCGGCTACCCGATCGCACCCGATCAGCGAAAGCCCGAGATTATTCAGGGCCTCTGCCCACTGCGGCCGCAGCTCGATGGCTCGGCGGTAACTGCTGATCGCCTCGGGGAACCGCCGCGCCATCTGCATGATCAGACCGAGATTGTAATGGGCTTCCGCCGCGTTTGGCGCGCACTCCGACAACGCCCGCAGCGCATCGATTGCCCCGTTCACGTCGCCCATCCGCCGGCAGACTTCGGCGATCGCGCCCCAGCATCGAGGATCCCCGGGCAGCGTTGACGCGGCACGACGCAAGAGGCTCAGCGCCGCGTCATCCTCCCCTGTCTTCGCCGCAAGAGTGCCCCAGCGAAGCATCGCCTCCGCGTGTCCCGGCACCATCGCCAGGATCGCGCGGTAAAGGTTTGCCGCCTCAATGAACTGCTGGCGGCGCTCGTGTTCCGCGGCCAGACCCATCGCTTCATCTACGGTCATTCATCGACTCCTCCCCCCGCCCAAGCTATCATCATCGGGCTCGCTTGCCACGCGCGCCATGATGCACAAAACTCGATGTAACGGCGGATCGGAGGCGGGGCGTGCATCATTTTGCATCAAAATGCATGGCGATGCAGGTGATGAGGGTAAATGAGGTACAATGGGCAAATGTCACCGACCATCAGTCAGGGCGAACGTTCTCTGTTGCAATACCTGAATCAGCATTCCGGCGGATCCGGTGAACGCATTTCGCTCGATCCGAAAGCCGTCACGCGCGGCCTGCGGATTTCCGCGAACCAGTTCGCTGAAGATGCGGCGGCGCTGGCGGCGCATGGCCTGGCGGGGGTTCGGGACTTCAGGCCGAACGCCAACGACATTCCGTCGTCAAAGTGCTCGGCCATATGGCTGACCAGAAAGGGCGAAGACTACCTGAGACATCCGCAATCGGGCGACGCTTCGTTACCATTCACTCCAGGCCTTTCATGAGCGGAGCGGCCAAACCCAAGCACATTACCCTTGTGCCCAGACATCGCGAGTTTCTGTCGATGCTGCTTCACGGGCGATGGGCCAAGACGCGACCCACGCTGCTGGAGAGCTTTTCGCGAAAGGGGTGGACGAGGGGGGAGGCGGGCGGCCATCAGTTGACCGTGCTGGGGCGGCAAATCGCGGAACTTTCCGAGCCGCTCCCACCGGGCCTTGAGATGCACCTGGTCGTCGAAGGTACGCGGGTCAGCCTTCGAGTTTGAGCATTTGGGAAAAATACCATTCAAGAACAAAGGACCAATCCAATGGAAACACAACAGCTCGGGATTCATCAAAGCACCTACGATGCCGTCTTTCAGCACCCGGTCGCGCGCAACCTGCAATGGCGCGACGTCAAGTCGATGCTGACGTCGCTGGCCGAGGTGACCGAGGAGCACAGCGGCAATCTGAAGTTCACGCGGAACGGGCACTCGGTAACGGTGCATCCGCCGGCGCGCAAGGATTTTTCTGACATCCACGAACTGATGCAGATCCGCCACTTCCTGGAGCGCTCCGATAAACCCGAGCAGGCGGCGGCCCCGGGCGTGCATCTGCTGGTCGTGATCGATCATCGGCTGGCGCGCATCTACAAGACCGAGTTTCACGGGTCGGTGCCCGAGCAGATCGTGCCGTACGATGCCGCGGGCTTCGGACGGCACCTCCATGACGTCCAGGCCCACTCGGACGGTCAGCGCAAGCCGGAGGTGAAGAGTTTTTACGAGGCGGTTGTTAAGACGCTTGAGGGCGCCGACCAGATCCTGGTATTCGGCAGCGGCACTGGGGCGAGCAGCGCGATGGATCAGTTGCTGGCGGAGCTCGAACATCACCACAAGTATCTGCGGCAGCGTGTGATCGGCGCCGTTGTGGTGGACGAGCAGCACCTGACCGAGGACCAGCTATTGGCCAAGGCGCGCGAGATTTACGCAAAGAAGGGGACGCAGGGGTGTTGCGGTTGAGCATTTCCTTCGCCGGCCTGCGCCGGTAGGATGTTCTCGGACGATCGACGGCTGAGCCAGGCAAGCGCTCCATTTCACGCTGCATGGTGTTCCTCACTCGTCGTTCTTAGCGCCGGGCTGGAGAGGTCACGGCGCTCAACGGCGCATTCGATGAATCCAGCGTTTCCCACGTCACTCGAACTGTCCCGCGAGCTGCTCGCTTTGGAGGCGGCGCGCGAAACGAAAGACGGAGATGGGGCAGGGGACTCGACTGCAGCGAGCCGAACGAATCCGGCGGTGTGGGTCTGCGAAAAGCTACAGGGCGTGCTAACCGCCTTCGCGGGTTCGGCGGGATTCCGATCACTGCTCACGCGGGCGTTAACGCTCGCCAAGGCCCAGGAATCTTCACTCGCGGGAGTGCAGGTTCTTGAGGACGGCTCTCTCAGGGGGTTCGAAGGACTTCACACCGAAACCGGCACGAGACCGACAAAGAAGGCGGAGCGCGGGGCAGGAGGCGAAATCCTCGTGGCTCAACTGCTGGAGCTTCTGGTCATATTCATAGGCGAGCCGCTGACGCTTCAACTGGTACGCAGCGCCTGGCCGGATGTACGCCGAAGCGCGATGCGAATCAGAACCAAGGACACACCATGAGCGGACATAGCAAGGTCGTCATCCACCAGCTCAAGACCGGCGTGCCCGGCTTGGACGAAGTCCTGGGCGGGGGGCTGCCCGAGTTTTCCTTCAACATCATCGCGGGCTCGCCGGGGTGTGGAAAGACCACACTCGCCCATCAGATGATGTTCGCCAACGCCACCCCCGCCAAGCCCGCGATCTACTTCACCGTGCTGGGCGAGCCGGCGATCAAGATGCTGCGCTACCAGCAGCAGTACAGCTTCTTCGACCACACCAAGTTGAACAAGGCCGTCCGCTTCGTCAACCTCAGCGAGCTGGTGCTGAAGGAAGATCTGGGCGCGGTGCTGGCCGAGATCGTCAAGCAGGTCGAGGCGGTCAGCCCCGGCGTCGTCGTGGTGGACTCCTTCCGCACCGTCGTGCGCAAGGCTCAGGCCGAGCGGAACGGCGGCGGCGAAGTCGAGTTGCAGGGCTTCGTGCAGCGCCTCGCCCTCCACCTCACCAGTTGGCAGGCGACGACCTTCCTGATCGGCGAATATGCCGAGAGCGAGATCCGCGACAACGCGGTCTTCACCGTCGCCGATGGGCTTTTCTGGCTCTACCAGACCGTCGAGCGCAGCTCCATCGTGCGCAAGATGCAGATCATGAAGTGCCGCGGCCAGGAATCGGTGCCCGGGCTGCACACCTTTCGCATCACCGGCGAGGGAATCCAGACCTTCCCGCGGACCTACGGCCTGACCGCCAAGACGGACAAAAAGAAGGGCACGCGCCGGCTCGGTACCGGCATCCCCGAACTCGACAAGATGCTGGGCGGGGGCATCCCCTCCGGGCACAGCATGTTGATCGGCGGACCCTCGGGTTCGGGCAAGTCGATCCTCGGCTCCCACTTCATCGCCGAGGGGATCAGGAAGGGCGAGCCGGGGATCGTCGCGGTCTTCGAGGAGCTCGCCGACGAGTACGCCGCCCGCAGCGCCAGACTGGGCCTCAACATCGACGCGGCCCTCAAGGACGGCTCGCTGGAGATCATCTACCTGCGGCCCCTGGACCTCTCGGTAGACGAGACGGTACACGAGGTCGTGGCCGCGGTGAAGCGGGTCAAGGCCAAGCGGCTGGTGATCGACTCGCTGGTGGGCTTCGAGCTGGCCCTGGCGCCCGGCTTCCGCACCGACTTCCGCGAGTCGCTCTATCGCATGATCGTCGCCCTCACGCGGCTGGGCGTGACCATCGCCTCGACGGTGGAGATCGAAGAGGACTTCACCTCGATGGGCCTGTCCAACTTCGGCATCTCGTTTCTCTCCGACGACATCATCCGCCTCCGCTACGTGTCGATCGACGGGCAGCTCCGCCGGATGCTGATGATCGTCAAGATGCGCGCCGGGAAGCACTCGATCGACTTGCGCGAGTACCAGGTGACCAACAAGGGGATCGTGATCGGCCAGCGCCTGCGCGGCTACCGCGGCCTCACCAGCGGCATCCCTGCGCCTTGGGAACCGGGGGCTGGATAGCATCGCGGATTCGATGGACGACATGAACAACAAGCGGTAGCGCCGCGTGCGCGGAAGCACCGCGCCGCTGCGCGGAAATCCGAAGCACGAGATCCGAAATCCGAAGCCCGCCGGGCGGGAAATCCGAAATCCGAACTACGAAATCCGAAACATATCCCAAGTTCGAAAGAATCAAGGCCCAAAACGGGAACTCCACCGGCCTTCTTATTTGAGTCATTTGGGAGCTTTGAACAACCCTATGACACGGGTTTGCAACCCATGATTCCGAGCGAAAACCACGGGTTGCAAACCCGTGTCACGGGTAAATCAAAGGTCCCATTTCTGCTTCTATTTTGGTGCTTGTTTCGGATTTCGTACTTCGGATTTCGGATTTCCCGCTCCACGGGTCTTATCCCTTGTGCAGCAGCTCCGCGCTCCGCAGCGTGTTCTTCAGCAGCATCGCGACCGTCACCGGCCCCACCCCGCCGGGCACGGGCGTGATCCACCCCCCCGGCCCCAGCGCGTCTCGGACCGCGTCGAACTCGACGTCCCCCACCGTCTTCTTCGTCCCGTCGGCCAGCGCCACC
>JBBRIN010000385.1:0-4690 GCA_038221115.1 Tepidisphaerales bacterium | reverse complement strand
CTGGAGCCTGACATCGACTTTTGCGCGCAGCTCGACACGCTCACCGCGGTCGGAGGCGTTCACCCGTCGCCGTTGCGAGTCTTGCCTGCCTGACATCGCATCACCCTCACACCGCCACGCTCTTCCCCATCTCCGCACTCTTATAAATCGCCTCCACCATCTGCATCAGCATCACCCCCTCCTTCACCCCCACGCTCGGCCGGGCCGCCCCCGCCACGCACTCTCGAAAATGCTTCATCATCGCCATGTGCCCGACCGTTTTCGGCAACTTCAGCGCCGTCTGCTTCGCCTCCCCTTTCCCGTCGAATCCGCGATATAAAACCGTCCCCGTCCCGGTATATATGTCCATCGCCCCGCCGTCTCCCGATATGCGGCAGCTCGCCCCGTTCTGGCTCGGCGGCTGATTCATCGCCCAGCTCGCCGCCAGCTCCAGCGACTGCCCGTGTTCAAAACGCAGCAGCGCAAACGCGGCGTCCTCGACGTCCGCCACCATGTCCTTCGGCATGAGCTCGCCAAATCGCCGTTGCGTTACGCCAAACACGCTTACCGGCGCGGGCTGCCCAAGCAAAAACCAGCCGAGATCCAGCATCACCATCCCCAGATCCGCCAATGCGCCGCCGCCCGATTTGCTCTTGTCCGTATACCAGCCGGTCCCCAGCGGAATGCCGCGCGTGCGCGTCCACGTCGCCCGCGCGTGATAGGCGTTGCCGACGTATCCCTTCTCGATCGCCTGCCGCGCCGCCTGCTCGTTGCCGCCGAAGCGCCGCTGCATGCCGTACAGCACTACCTTGCCCGCTTTCGCCGCCGCCGCTTCGATCTGCTTGGCCTCTTTCACGCTTACCGCCGGCGGTTTTTCGCACACCACATGTTTTCCCGCCCGCAGCGCCGCCACCGTCATCCCCGCGTGCAGGTAGCTCGGCACGCACACGCTCACCGCGTCGATCCCGGCGTCGGTCACCAGTTCCATACCATCCGCATATTCCTTCTCGATCGCAAACTCATCCATCAACGCCTTCCGCCGCGCCGGGATCAGGTCCGCCACCGCCACGACCTTGAATCCGCCGGCCGCCTGATATCCCTTCGCGTGTGCCTTGCCCGGCCAGCCGCCACCGATGATCCCGACCTGAATCGCGTCCGCCATGCACAACAACCTTTCTTACGAGGGCCGGTGTTATATCCCCCGCGCGCGAAACTTGAAACGTGATGCCCCAAAGCTCGATGTACCTGACCCGCAGGGGCCGCGCCGCCAACGACCATCACGTATCACGCTTCACCCTTCACGTTTCCCCCGCGCCACCCCTCCGCGTACAAACAGGCCAATGAATTCCCCGTCCCGCGATGAGTTCCCCGAGCTAGTTATTCAACTCGTGCGCGCCAAATTCCCGCTCGTGAAGATTGCCCCCGCGCGCGACGGCTTTGCCCTTACCGTCAATGGCCATGTCGCCTCACTCGAGAACCTATACCGCCTCGTCTCGCTTCGCCCGGATGATGTCCGCCAGCAGGTCAATCGCTGGGTCGTCGAGCTGATCCGCGCCGCCGAGGGCACGCACGATCAGGAAGGCTCCTACGAAGAGCTGAAAGATCGCATTCTTCCCTTAGTCCTATCCAGTGAAGGCGCTGAAAATCGCGGGCCATCCGTCGTAACCCAGCCCCTGATCGAAGGCCTCACCCTCGCCTACGCGATCGACTCCGACCGCACCATCGCCTACCTCGGCCGCTCCCACTTCGCCTCCTGGAAGATCGGCCTCGAGCAGCTTCACGACACCGCCATGAACAATCTCGTCTCCCGTTCCGAGCAGATGAGCGCCCAGGCCGCCCAGGACGAGGACGGCCGCGTCACCCTCATCTTCTTTCAGCAGATGGACGGCTACGACGCCAGCCGAATTATTCTCCCGACCCTCCACGACCGCCTCCGCGAGCACCTCGGCTCACCCTTCGCCGCCGCCATCCCCAATCGCGACATCCTCCTCTGCTTTCGCAACGAGCCGGAAATGATCGCCCGCCTCCACGGCCAGATCGCCGAAGACTACCGCTCCATGCCCCATCAGGTCACCGACAAGCTTTTCCTCGTGACCGCGGATGGGATCGCCCCGTTGTCCTCCTGAATGCGCGGCGAAATGACGAATGACGAAGCACGAATTCACGAATCAATTATGAATCACGAATGACCGAAGCGACCTTCATGCTCCATTCGTGAATTCGAATTTCGTAATTCGTCATTCCCCCCCCACCCTCCGTCTGGAATCCCCTCCCCTCATCCCCTATCATTCCCCACTCGTTTTTGGAGACTCCCGCTGATGCTCTTCGGCATGTACGCCCCGACTGAAAATGCCTCCGCCATGAAGGTGGCCGGCTGGGATTTCGTCGAGGGAAACATCATCGAGCTGCTCCAGGGCGAACTGACCGACGATCAATGGCAAGGCGCCGCCCGGGCCGTCAAGGCGCCGATCCCGCTGCTCGCCGCCAACCGGCTCCTTCCGCCGCACATCAAGCCGGTCGGCCCGACATTCGACCTGCCAAAGCTTCAGCAATACATGCAGCGCGTCATCAGCCGCGCCGCCAGGATCGGCATGAAGACCCTCGTCTTCGGATCCGGCGTCGCCCGCACCGTCCCCGCCGGGTTCGACCGCGCCAGCGCCCGCGATCAACTCCTCGACTTCATCCGCATGAGCACCGAGATCGCCGCCAAACACGGCGTCCTGATCGTCGCCGAGCCTCTGAACCGCGCCGAGTGCAACATCATGAACGGCGTCCCCGAGTGCATGGAATACGTCCGCGCCGTCAACCACCCCAATTTCCAATGCCTCGTCGACAGCTATCATGTCTGGCTCGACAACGACCCGCTCGAGCCGCTCACCGAAAACGTCCCCTGGCTCAAGCACGTCCACGTCTCCGATGTCGAAAACCGCAACGTGCCGTCCCCGCACACGCCGCACGATTACCAGGCTTTCTTTAACGCTCTTAAAAAAGGCGGCTACGACGGCCCCATCGCCGTCGAATCGCCAACCGACCCGCGCGTGCTCTCGGAGCCCGCGCAAGTTCTCCAGTTCGTGAACCAACGATGGAATGATGCATGATCTGGTCATTTGTCCTTTGTCATTGGTCCTTCGCACTAAGAAGCGACCGAGCCGATCGACAAAGGACAAATGATAAATGACAAAGGACAAAGGACATGGCGACTCGTGTTTTCAACTTCAGCGCCGGCCCCGCGATGCTCCCCACCGAGGTGCTGGAGAAATCCGCCGCCACGCTCCTCGATTACGAGGGCAAGGGCTTCGGCATCGCCGAGTGCAGCCATCGCGGCAAGGAATTTGATTGCGTCATCGACGAGGCCATCAAGCGCTGCAAGCAGCTGCTCAACCTCGGCGACACGCACGATGTGCTGTTCCTCCAGGGCGGAGCCACCCAGCTCTTCACGCTCCTGCCGATGAACCTGAACACCAACGGCGCCGACTACCTCGTCAGCGGCGAGTGGAGCAAGAAGGCCGCGTCTTTCGGCAAAGAGGTCGGCAAGATCAACGTCGTCGCCACCAGCGAGGCAACCAACTTCGACCATTCTCCGCTGCCCAATGAATGGATGCTGTCCGACGGCGCCGACTATTTCCACGTCTGCTCCAACGAGACCGTCCACGGCCATCGCCTGCCCACCTGGCCAAAGCACCCCAATCTGGTCGTCGACGCCAGCAGCGAGTTCATGTCCCGCCCGCACCCCGCCGCCGATTGCGCCGTCGTCTACGGCGGCGCGCAAAAGAACCTCGGCCCCGCCGGCGTCGTCCTCACCATCGTCCGCAAAGACCTCTATGCCAGGCAGAAGAAGGTCCTCTCCAAACTCTGGAGCTTCAAGGACCAGGCCGAGAACAAATCCATGGTCAACACGCCGCCCACGTTTGGCGTGTACATCCTGCTTGAAGTGTTCCGCTGGCTCGAGCGGCAGGGCGGGCTGGCCGGCATGGAAAAGATCAACGCAAAGAAGGCCACTCTCCTCTACGACGCCATCGATCAGAGCAATGGCTTTTACAAGGGCACCGTCTCCGTCAAGGAGCAGCGTTCCCACATGAACGTCACCTACACGCTGCCGCGCGAGGAGCTCACCGACGAGTTCATCAAAACCGCCGCCAAGCAGAACATGGTCGGCCTCAAGGGCTACCGCACCGTCGGCGGCATTCGCGCCAGCATCTACAACGCGATGCCGGTCGAAGGCGCGCAGTCCCTCGCGCAGTTCATGAAAGATTTCGCCTCCAAAAGATCCTGAGCTAATTTGAAACACCCGCCGCGCGCAAGAAGGACGGTGTAACGCTTGACGTACCTTACTGAGTATTTCCGGGCATTCCGCGACAACGGCGTGATCATTGCCGCGCTGACCCTTGCGGTGATCGCGGTCCCCATTGCCGTGGCCGTCTGGGCGCTGGTCCGCCATCAGCATCACCAGATGGAGATGCACTTCTGCCCCGGCTGCGCGCGCCCGCGCCCCTTTAATCACGGCCGCGCCTGCCCACACTGCGGCGCGCGAATGCGTCACCGTTCGTGGCCCTGACATGGCGTTCGGACCGCGTCATGCCCCTCCCCATTCTCAACAACCGCGGCGGCGATACCCCCAACGATCTCCTGCGCCTCTTCGCCCGCACCGAGTTGCATTGGTCGCGCCACCTCGGCGAAGAGACCCAGCTCGATTTTGGCGTCGCCCTGGCCA
>JBBRIN010000384.1:0-4692 GCA_038221115.1 Tepidisphaerales bacterium | reverse complement strand
TCGTTTTGGCACAGCGCTTTTTGGGAATACCTTACGGAATCGGTCCCAATCCTGCAACCGCTGACCGTGCAAGGATGCGGACCGGTTACCCAGCTAGCCCGCTCGCTAATCTCACGATCTACAGGTTAACCGCCGCATGTCACTCATCCGATTCGCCTTGCGACGACCGTACAGCATCGCCTCGGCGGTCATTCTGGTGTGCCTGCTCGGCGCCCTGGCCGCGCTGCGCATGCCCACCGACATCTTTCCGCAGATCAATATTCCCGTCGTCAGCGTCATCTGGTCCTACGGCGGCATGAACGCCGAGGAGATCCGCGACCGCATCCTCAGCATTCACCAGCGCCAGATGTCCACCGGCGTGGACGACATCAAGCGCATCGAGGCCACCGCCTATAACGGCGTCGGCGTCATCAAGGTCTTCCTCCATGAAGGCGCCGATGTCAGCCGAGCCGTCTCGCAGCTCTCCAGCACCGCCATCTACGTCATGAAGTTCATGCCGCGGAACGTCATTCCGCCGGAGATCATCAAGTTCAGCGCCACCGACGTCCCCGTTATACAGCTCAGCGTCTCCAGTTCGTCGCTGGCCGACACCAAGGCGTACGACGCCAGCCAGAACATCATCCGGCCGGGACTGTCAGTCGTGCAGGGAGCTGCAGTGCCGACGCCGTACGGCGGCAAGCCTCGCGTCATCATGGTGGACCTCGACACGTCCGCGCTTCAGGCCAAGGGGATCTCGCCCGCCGACGTCACCGCCGCCATCCAGACCCAGAACATCATCACTCCCTCCGGCAACGCCAAGATCGGCCGCAATGACTACACCGTTTCGATCAACAACAGCACGCAGACGATTGCCGCGCTGAACGATTTCCCGATCAAGCGCGCCAACGGCACCACCATCTTCCTGCGCGACGTGGCCCACGTTCACGACGGGTTTCAGGTACAGACAAACGTGGTGAACGTCGCGGGCCGCGCCGGGTCGCTGGTCGTTGTTCGTAAGGCCGGCGGCGCCTCCACCCTCTCGCTCATCGATTCCGTCAAGCAAATCGTTCCCGAGCTCAACCGCCTGGTCCCCAAGGGCATGGAGATCAAGGCGCTGTTTGATCAATCGATCTTCGTCAAAGGCGCGCTTAACAGCGTGCTGCTCGGCGGCGCGATGGCCGCCGGGCTCACCGCCCTCATGATCCTCCTATTCCTCGGAAACTGGCGGCTCACGCTCATCATCCTCACGTCGATCCCGCTGTCGATCGTCGCCGCGCTCCTGGTCCTCTACGTCGGCGGGCAGACGCTCAATACCATGACCCTCGGCGGTTTCGCCCTGGCCGTCGGCATCCTCGTCGACAATGCCACCGTCGTCATCGAAAACGTCGAGCGAAACCTCGGCCTGGGCAAAGACCTGCTTCCCGCCATCGAAGAGGGCTCCGCCGAGATCATGCGCCCCACGCTCATCTCCACCCTCGCCATCTGCGTCGTCTTCGTCCCGGTCTTCTTTCTCACCGGCACCAGTAAGTATCTTTTCTCGCCGCTGTCGCTGTCGGTGATCATCTCGCTGCTGGCCAGCCTCATCCTCTCGTTCACTCTCGTCCCCGTGCTCTTCAACCTGCTGATGCGCAAGTGGGTGCAGCGCCACGGCAAGCGCGGCGGCGCGCACGACATCCGCAACCGCACCACGCATAATCCGTTCCTGGCGATGCACTATGCCTTCGAAGGCCTCTTCAACGCATTCCGCAACACCTACCGCGCGTACCTCGCTTGGGCCGTGCACCGCCCGCTGGTCACCACCGCCTTCTTCCTGCTGCTCATGGCGGCTTCTCTGCTGCTCTATCCGCACCTGGGCACTGACTTCTTCCCGCAAGTCGATGGCGGTTCGATGCGCCTGCACATCCGCGCCCCGGCGGGCTCGCGCATCGAGGAAACTCGCGAGTACTGCGCCAACGTCGAGCGCGAGATCCACCGGCTCGTCGGCAACAACGAGATCGACGTCATCCTCGACAACATTGGCCTTCCGTACAGCGGCCTGAATCTCGCCCTGTCCGACACCGCCACCGTCGGCCCGATGGATGCCGATATCCTCGTTTCGCTGAAGGAGCATCACCGCCCGACGGCCGGCCATGTCTCCATGCTCCGCCGCGAACTGCCCAATCGCTTCCCCAACCTCGACTTCTTCTTCCAGCCCTCAGACATCGTCAACCAGGTGCTTAACTTCGGTCAGGCCGCCCCGATCGATGTTCGCGTCACCGGCGCCAACGCCGAGTTGAACTACGAGACGTGCAAAAAGATCCTCGCCGACGTCAAGAAGATCCCCGGCATCGTCGATGCCCACATCTACCAGGTGCCCGATGCCCCCTCGCTTCAGCTCGACGTCGACCGCACGCTCGCCAACGCCATGGGCATGGCTCAGAAAGACGTGTCCGACAACGTACTGGTCACCCTCAGCTCCAGCGCCATGGTCTCGCCTAACTTCTGGCTCGATCCCAAGAACCGGGTCAGTTACCCGCTGGTCGTCCAAACCCCCAACTACACCATCGACACCATGGACGACCTCAACACGCTGCCACTCACGGCCAAGGGCGAGGGTGGCGCGGATCGGCAATTGCTGATGAACGTCGCCAAGGTCAGTCGCAGCCGCATGCCGATGGTCGTCTCGCAGCTCAACATCCGCTCGGTGTTCGATGTTCACGCCGATTACCAAGGCACGGACCTCGGCTCGGTCGCCACCGCCATTGATCGCGTCGTCGCCAAGCATCGCCCCGATGCCTCCAGCGGCACCAAGGTCCTGGTTACCGGCCAGATCGAAACCATGCGCGAGAGCTTCAAGGGTCTCGCCGGCGGAATCGGCCTCTCGGTCATCCTCATCTACCTGCTGATGGTGCTAAACTTCCAGAGCTGGCTCGACCCGGTGATCGTGCTGATGGCCGTGCCGTTCGCGCTTGCCGGCGCCGTTTGGATGCTCTTCGGCAGCGGAACGCACGTCAGCGTCCCTGCCCTTATGGGCACGCTGATGTGCATTGGCCTGACCACCGCCAACAGCATCCTCGTGGTGACGTTCGCCAACCAGCGCATGGACGCCGGTGATGATTCGCTCACAGCCGCCATTGCCGCCGGCTATACCCGCCTGAGGCCGGTGGTCATGACCGCCGGCGCGATGATCCTTGGCATGATCCCGATGGCCCTGGGCATCGGTGAAGGCGGCGAGCAAAACGCCCCGCTCGGCCGCGCCGTCATCGGAGGCCTCTTCTTCGCCACGTTCGCGACGCTCATTTTCGTGCCCGCCATGTATCGCATCATGCGCCGGCGCCACATTACCCCCGCCCCCCGAGAGGCAATCGCATGAAACTTGAAATCGAAACCCTGCGCCGATCCGAACCGGCCGTTCACCACGAAGTGGGTCATCACGACGCCGTGCACTCGCACGTCCCAGTCCAGTACCCGCGGCACACCGGCGGCAAGGCGCTGCTCTTCGCCGCCGTCGTCGCCATCGCGCTGGGGGCGCTCTTCGCCTACCGCCGCTCCGTCAACCATCGTGAGGCCGCCGCCCTCGACGGCGACGTCCACCAGGCCGCCGCACAGCTCGTCAACCTCGAAGTCGTCCGCGTACGCTCCGCCGCCGCCGACCGTGCCCTCACGCTTCCCGGCGAAGCCCGCCCATTCCGCGATTCGGCTGTGTTCGCACGCACCAGCGGATACCTGGCCGAGTACCACCATGACATCGGCGACCGCGTGAAGGAAGGCGAACTGCTGGCCACGATCGAAACTCCCGAGCTCGACGACCAGATCACCGCTGCCAAGGCCAAGATCCAGCAGCTCAAGGCCAGCGTGCGCGTCGCGCAGACTCAGGCCGCTTTCGCTAAGAGCAGCTTCACCCGCTGGGAAGCCGCCGCCCCCGACGGCGCCGTGTCCGTCCAGGAGCGTGATCAGAAGAAGGCCGAGCTTGAAACGTGCAACGCCAAGGTCGAAGCGGCCGATGCCGAGGTCTCTCTCGCCGAAGCGGAGCAGTCTCGCCTCACTACGCTCGATAAATTCAAGCGCGTCACCGCGCCCTATGACGGCACGATCACCGAGCGCCGCGTCGACGTCGGCGACCTGATCACCGCCGGCTCGGGGTCCAGTACGATGCCGCTGTTTCGTATCGCCCAGTCAAAACAGATCCGCGTGTTCGTTGACGTGCCGCAATCCGTCGCATCCGATGTCACGGTCGACATGAAAGCCGGCGTCGCCTTCGCCGGCCGCCAGTTCGAAGGTCGTGTCGCCCGCACGGCCGACTCGATAAATCTCGGCTCGCGCACGCTCCGCGTCGAGGTCCTCGTGGAAAACACCCAACACCTGCTGCTCCCCGGCACCTACCTGCAGGTCACGTTTCAGTTCAACCGTAACCGCCCGCTGCTCCAGATCCCTGCCGCGGCGCTGGTGTGGCGATCCAGCGGCCCGTCGGTCGCCGTTATCGACGACGGAGGACAGGTGAAGTTTCGCGACGTGAAAATCGTCAGCGACTCCGGTGATCTGGTCGACGTGGACGGCCTGACGGGCAACGAGCGCATCGCCCTCAACATTGGTTCGCAGGCCGCGGACGGCGAACGCGTCCAGTTCCACGAGGCCGAAGTCCCCGCCAAGCCCGCCACCCCGGCTCCCACCAAAGGCTCTGTCGCGGAAGCGCCAACGTCTCGTTGAAGAGACGCGGCCCTAGAGCAAAGCTCT
>JBBRIN010000383.1:0-4712 GCA_038221115.1 Tepidisphaerales bacterium | reverse complement strand
GAGCCGTCGTTGCCCGGCTCCATGACCCCGTATTGGTCGTGGGGCAGCACGAGCTTCCATCGGCCCGACCGGACAGCTTCGAGGCACCATGCATTGTAGTAAAAGAATGCGGGGTGGGGAGAGCGCGCGCCAAACTGCCCGATCATCAGGGGCCAGATGTCCTTGCCGTCGATGTTGTTCCGGGGCATCGGCGCGGCACAAAGTTTGGTGAGAGTGGGGAGCAGGTCCATGGCCGTGGCCATCTCGCGACACACTCGGTTGCCGGGGATGACGCCGGGCCAGCGCATCACGCAGGGGACGCGAAAGCCGCCGTCGAACGTGGTCGTCTTTCCATCGCGCAACGGGCCCGCCGAGCCGGCATGGTTGCCGTAGGCAAGCCACGGGCCGTTGTCGGACATCCAGATGACCAGCGTGTGATCGTCGACGCCACTGCGCTTGAGGGCAGCCATCACCTCGCCCATCGACCAATCCAGCTCCATAAGCACATCGCCGTACAGCCCGCGACCGCTCTTGCCGGCGAAGCGCTCGGAAACGGCGAGCGGGACGTGGGGCATCGTGTGGGCGAGGTAAAGAAAAAATGGGTGCGATTTATTCCGTTCGATGAAGGAGACAGCGCGCTCCGTGTACTGGCGGGTCAATCCGGACAGGTCGGGGTTGAAAGAAAGGATTTTGTCGCCTTCCATCAGGGGCAGATCGGGGAAGAAGTTCTTCTTGGTCGGGTGCTCGGGGCGCATGTCGTTGGAGTAGGGGAGGCCAAAGTATTCGTCGAAGCCCTTGCGGGTAGGGAGAAACTCGGGCCGGTCGCCGAGGTGCCATTTGCCGACGCACGCGGTCGCGTAACCCTGCGTTTTGAGCAGTTGAGGAAGCGTTTGTTCGCGGTCGCTGATCCCCATGCCCGGGTCGGCCTCCAGCACGACCGGAAGTCCGACGCGCTGCGGGTAGCAGCCGGTGAGCAACGCGGCGCGCGAAGGGCTGCACACGGAAGCGCCGACGTAGAAATCCGAGAAGCGGATGCCTTCGGCGATGAAGCGGTCGTAATTCGGGGAGGGCAGGCCGGTGGGGGAGTAAAAGCCGGCGCGGTCGCCGTACCCCTCATCGTCGGTGAGGACGATCACGACATTGGGACGGGTGGCGGGGCTTGATGCCGCCATCGGCGATTTTTTCTCATCGGCGGCGGCGTGCGCATGCGAGCATCCGAGAGTGCAAAACCAGGATGCGATGAACACGACGAGAAGGGCGGCGGGGCGCCTTGGCATGGGTTGCTCCAGAGAATTGTGCGAGGGCGTTCGTCGAAGTTGAGGCCCGGGAACGAAAGCTAATCGCTCACCGTCCGAAAAGCTCGCGCACCTTCGCGCCAATGTCGGGGCTGCGCATGAGGCTCTCGCCGACAAGGACGGCGCTCACGCCGGCGGCGGCAAGCTTCTTAACGTCGTCGAACGTGTGGATGCCGCTCTCGCTGACCAGGACGCTTTTGTCTTCCACCAATTCCGCCATGCGAAGCGTCGTGCCAAGGTCCGTTTTGAACGTGCGCAAGTCCCGGTTGTTGATGCCCAGCAGGCTGTAGCTCTTGTGGGGGAAGCCGATCACCCGATCGCGCACGCGAATCAGGTTGTCCATATCGTGCACCTCGATCAGCACGGTCATATGCAACTCAGTGGCCAAAATCTGCAAGTCGATCAGTTGACTCATCTCCAGACAGTCCGCGATGAGCAAAACCGCATCGGCGCCGGCGGCGCGAGATTCGTACACCTGATAGGCGTCGATGATGAAATCCTTGCGAAGCACGGGCAACTGCACGGCGTCGCGCACGGCGTGGATGTGACTGAGGTGGCCCTGAAAATACCGCTCGTCGGTGAGGACGCTGAGGCAGTCGGCTCCATTTTCAGCGTAGGCGCGGGCGATGGCGACGGGGTCGAAGTCGGCGCGGATGACCCCGGCGCTCGGGGAAGCCTTCTTGATCTCAGCGATGAGGTTGAGCGGCTTGGCATCCGGGCCGGTCGGCTTGTGGGTGACGGCGTGGAAGAAATTGCGCGGCCGCCCCAATTCTTGAATGTCGCCTTTCAGCACCTCGATCGGCCGGCGCTGCCGACGGTCCAGGACTTCGCTGCGTTTCGTGGCGATGATCTCATCGAGGATCGTGCTCATGACGGTTGTCGGGAAACGAGTCGTGGCAAAAGCGCGCGTCGGCCTTTAGGATGCATGTTCGACGCGGGCGATTCGGCATGCGGCCGCACCGGGCGTCGGAGCAAAAACCCTGCCGTGACGGACGGTTGCGACGATCGCGGACGGCGGGGGAATCAATCTAAAGCGGGCAGATCGAATGTCAATTCCCGGGGCTGCGAGCGTCTTATCGATCGGTGGATGGAAGCTCCCGATCGCGCATTTGCTCGCCGGCGTTCCACCAATAGACCCCGTCACACCTCTGACGCCGACAACCGCGCCGGTTGCCCTTTCCCCAAATGGCGACCAAGTTTCCGGTGCGCTCATGTTCGCCGTGCTTTTCCTTACGGCGCTGGCGGCGGCGCTGATGCTGCGCCTGCGGGTGTTTCGGCCGAACTCCGTCGTAGGCCCCGAGCGCGGCCCCGATCGTGGCGGGCTTTGGCCTCTGATGGTCGTGGCTATCATCGGCTTCCTGACCTGGCAATTCGGCCTGGCGATCTATCTGGCGGCCCGGCAGTCCGAATTGCGGAAGTCGGGCGTCGCCGATGTGGAGCGCGCGTTGCCCGGGCTTCTCACGCCGCGCGATTATGCGTTGATGAGCACGATCCCACCCGCGGTGGCCGTGGCGGCGATGGTGGCGGCGTTGACGCTCGTGTTCCCAGGGAGCGTTTCCTGGATCGGGCTCGATTGGCGCAGGCTGCCCCGGGGCCTCTGGGCAGGCGTGGTCGCCTTCCTCGTCATCGGGCCCGTCGTGTTCTGGGCATCGGCGGCATTGTTCCTCCTGTACCAGAAGTTTCGATATCAACACCCAAGCGAGCACGAACTGCTCAAGAAGTTGGGAGAAACGCATTCCCCAATCCCTGCGGCGCTGTTGGTAGTCGGGGCGACGGTGATGGCCCCACTGCTGGAAGAGCTGCTGTTTCGGGGACTGTTGCAGACCTTCCTGCGGCAAGGGCTCATGCGGATGTGGCTCCCTATCCGTCCGGTCGGACGAGAAGTATCAGCGGAAGCAACGCATGAGCCGTCGGCAGAGGGGTTGCCGCCGGAAATGCCCGTGGAACACCAGGCCGCGATACCCGCCAATGTGCAACCCCTTCATTTACCCCTCGTGCCCCAGCCTTGGCACGGGTGGGTGGCGATCCTCATCACCTCCCTGGCGTTCGCGATGCTTCACGAGGCGTGGATGCGACCCGTGATCTTCGTGCTGTCGATCGGGCTGGGGTACGTCTATGAGCGGACGGGGATCCTCTGGTCTTCGATCACCGTGCATTTCTTGTTTAATGCGTTTCAGACCATGCAGTTCCTGGTGCTGATCAACGGGAATTGACCTCTCCAAACGACCGGCTTCTTTCCCTGACGTGCCTTAAGCTCCGCGCGCGGCCTCCGCGAATCCTCGATCCGCGGCAATCTTTACTTGCATCCGTTCCGCCGGAGTGAGATCGGCTCCAGCGGGAGCTAAGTGGCGTTCAAACAAGCACTAAAGCACCCGCTGACTTCCATGAGATGCCCCAGAATCATCAAATTCAATGGAAAGATCTGGTTCACCTAAGGGACGGGGATTCGAAGCGTCTTTGAGGTTAGCGGCGCGCGCCCGGTAACTCGACGCGGGGCCTCCCAGGATGCCCGATGTGATTGTGAAAGCGTCTTGAAACCGGTTTATCGAAGGAATCGCCTTGCAATGGCGAGCACCGGACAGTTAGTATCCCGCGCTCTGCGGGCTGCAGTGCGGGCGAATTGGGCGAGATCGATTTTTTTTAGAACTTCGTCGGGCATCCAATGTAACGGAAACCATGCTTGAGCGGGCCGATGCCAGGCCCGCAATTGCATTACCCTAAATGAGGGGTCCACCAGCAAGCGTGGCCCCCGTACTGCGTGCGTAATAGTTTTACGTTCGCGCCGTTTTTAGAAAACGTACAGAACGCTGCGATGAAGGCGGCGTCGGTTAAAGAAGAAGAGTGTCCGTTCGCGATAGGGCTATCGCGATGCGCGTGAGAGGGCATCTCGCGCGGCATGAGACGGCGAGCACTCCTCAGAGGCAGGGACGAGTCGTGCTGGTTCTTCCTTCCGCTGTTTTTGTTGCCCATTTGTAAACCAGCCGAGCGATGCCCATTCGCTCGGGCTTGTGTTCTTGCATTCCAAAGTCGCGGCGAAACCGCGGCAGCAATCACCTGCTCGCGCGTGGCGGGGCCTTTCGGGCTCGCTCGCGCCGGCACCAGGAGAATCGCCATGTCGAACAAGGGGTCCACGCCGTCCGAGTCGAAGATCAATCTCACTTCCAACAAAAGCCGCAAGGTCGGCAAGGCGAAGCCCGAGGCGCGGCAGAAGCTTCGCTCTGCCATCGGCATGGTTGTCGAGAACCTTGAGACTCGGCAGATGCTGAGTTCGGGAACGCTGGATACGACGTTCAACGTGACCGGCAAGCAGACGACGGACTTCGCCGGATCACAGGACGCGGGCAATGGCGTTGTGGTGCTTCCGGACGGCAAGGTGCTCGTCGCCGGTGAATCCGACGGCCAATTCGCTCTGGCACGCTACAACGCAAACGGCACGCT
>JBBRIN010000382.1:0-4715 GCA_038221115.1 Tepidisphaerales bacterium | reverse complement strand
CCAACGCCGTCAGCCTCTGGCTTGCCGGCAACGACAAGCGCGAGGTCGACCTCGGCGACGCCGGCGTAGACCCCATCCACCAGGGCAAGCCCTCCGCCCACTTCTACGGTACCTCCGCCGGCGTGCAGTATCTCAACCAGGTTCTCGACCGCGCCCGCAAAGACCGCAATTCCGCAGTAGCCCTTAAGGCCATCAAATCCCTCGAAGAAGTCGCCGGCCAGGCCAACCTGTTCGGCTCGGAGCACACCCCCCTGATCGACGCAATGGCCTATCCCGACCGCGTCGTCCGCTTCGAAGCCGCCATCGCCATCGGCAACGCCCTCCCGCAGAAGAGCTTCACCGGCCAGGAGCAGGTCGTGCCGATCCTCGCCGAGGCGATCGCCCAGACCGGCAAGACCAACGCGCTCATCCTCACCGGATCCCAGGACGCCTACAACAAATTGGCCGACGTGCTGAAAAACGCCGGCTACGGCGCCGCCGGCGGCACCTCGCCCGAGCAGGTCATTCAAAGCGCAAGCTCCCTCCCCTCCGTCGATGTCATCGTCATTGACACGACCAACGGCGTGGACGACGCCACCGCCGAACGAATGCTCGATCTCGCCAACGGCGGCCCGCGCCTCCAACAACTAGCCCGCGTCATCCTTGCCGCCGGCCCGCAAGCCAGCAAGTTCTCCGCGATGTCTATCGGCAGTCCCTTGATCACCGTAACCAAGCCCGGCGACGCCGCCGCTATGACCGCGGTGCTCCAGTCCGCCCGCCAGCGCAGCGGGTCGCTCCCCCTCGATGAAAAGACCGCCGCCGCCTACTCGCTGCGCGCCGCTGAATTGCTCGGCCGTCTGGCCATCAGCCGCGGCCAGGTCTTCAATCTCGTCGATGCCCAGGGAACGCTTTTAGGCTCGCTGGAAGATGCCCGCCCCGAAGTCGCCAAGGCCGGCGCCTACGTCCTCGGCCTGCTCGACGCGAAAGAGCCGCAGCCAGCCCTTATCGCTAAGGCCGCCGACGAAAAGACCGCCGACGAGCTGCGCATCGCATGCCTCAAGGCCGCCGCCACCAACGCCAGGTTCTTCGGAAACCGCGCCGGTGACCCCAACGTCGACACGCTGAAGAAACTCGCCGAGACCAACGCCAACCAGGATGTAAAAAATGCCGCCGCGGAAACGCTCGGTGCGTTGAACCTCTCAACCGACCAGGCGAAATCGCTCATCGTCAACCAAATAAGAGATAGGTGACCCGTAGCGTCTTTCCGGAAAACTAAACCGGGGCGGGTCTTCAGGACCCGCCCCGGTTGCTTTTGATATCGGGATCGAGTCCGACAGATCGCCCCCTGGCCAACCCGGCCTATGATCGGACCCGAACCATGACCCCCTCCGCAACCGCCAACAATCCTTTCCCCGCATTGGCACATCCGCCGCTCGCTGAAACCAACGGCCAACTTTTCCGCCAGATGCTCTCGCTCGCGCTCCCGGTCTTCGCCGAGAACGCCCTGCACATGGTGGTCGGCATCAACGACACGTATCTGGCGAATAAGCTGCCAACCGACGCTCCCGCCGCCGGCGCCGCCGTCGGCACCATCACCTACTTCATCTGGTTCTTCGGCCTGCTCGTCGCCGCCGTCGGCACCGGAAGCACCGCCATCATCGCCCGCGCAAAGGGCGCGCGCCACCGCCGCCAGGCCAACAGCGTCACAGGCCAATCCATGTCCGCCGCCATCCTCCTCGGCTTCATCGTCGGTCTCGGAATGTTCCTGCTCGCCAAGCCCATCGTCGGCATCTCCGGCCTCAGCGACTCCGCCCGGGTCTTCGCCCTCCCGTACCTGCGCATGCTCAGCGCCATCCTGCCCTTCTACCTGGTGATGCTCATCGCCAGCGCCTGCCTGCGCGGCAACGGCAACACCCTCGCCCCCGCCGTTGCCCTGATCATCGTCGACGTCGTCAACGTCATTTTCAGTTGGGGCCTGTGCCGCGGCCTCTGGGGCATGCCCAGGCTCGGCTTCAACGGGATCGCTCTCGGCACCATCATCGCCTACGTCGTCGGTGGCCTCGTCCAGTTCTGGATGCTCATCGACGGCCGCGCCGGCCTCCGCCTCTATTGGCATCGCATGCGCCCCCACTGGACCATGATCCGCCGGCTCTACAAGATCGGCCTCCCCGCCGGCGTCGAATCCCTCCTCAACTGGCTTGCCAACTTCGGCGTCATCTACGTCATCAATCGCCTCGACAAGACCAACGCCTTCGCCAACGCCCATATGAATGCCATCCGCATCGAAAGCGTCAGCTTCATGACCGGCCTCGCCTTCGCCGCCGCCGCCACCACCATGGTCGGTCAAAGCCTCGGCATGAATAACCCCGCCCGTGCCGTGCGCAGCGCCTACTTCTCATACGCCGTCGGCGGCGGCCTCATGGCCCTCTGCGGGATCTATTTCATCTTCTTCGGTTGGTGGCCCGCCAGCCTCATTTCGCCGGATTCCCACATCGCCGCCTTAACCCGCCGCTGCCTCTTCATGACCGGCTTCATTCAGTCCGGTTTCGCCGCCTTCCTCGTCTTCTCCGGCGCGCTGCGCGGTGCCGGTGACACTTTCGTCGTCATGATCTGCAGCCTCGTCAGCGTCATCGCCGTCCGCTTCGTCGGCGTCATCATCGTCGGCGGCGTCCTCCACATGGGCCTTGGCGCCATCTGGGTCGTGCTGGCCGGCGAGCTGTTCCTGCGCGGCACCCTCGCGTACCTGAGGTTTCTTCACGGGGGGTGGAAGCGCATCAACGTGTGAGGCATAATTCATAGACTTCCACCGCCTGGAACAGTCATGTCGTTCAAGAACCCCCGATGCTCACCACCGCAACCCAGCTCGATCCCCACCAGCTAGCCGCCGAAATAAAGCAGCAAGCCCGCCGCATCGGTTTCGATCTGGTCGGCATCGCCTCCGCAGCTCCATCGCGCCATCGGGATTATCTCCGCCGCTGGCTCGACGAAGGCAAGGCCGGCGGCATGCACTACCTCGCCAACCGATTCGAAGAGCGCGCCGACCCCGCGCAATATCTCCCCGGCGCACGAAGCGTGATCTGCGTGGCGATGAACTACCACGTCCCCCTGCAACCCGTGCCGGAGGGCGAGGCCGTTCATCACGCGCGCGTCGCCCGATACTCTTTGGGTGACGACTACCACGAACTCATGAAGCGTCGCCTCTGGAAGGTCTCCGATTGGCTGCGCCGCGCCATCCCCGGCGCCCAGACCAAAGCCTGCGTAGACACGGCACCTGTCATGGAGCGCGAACTCGCCGCCCGCGCCGGCGTCGGCTGGGTCGGCAAGAACACTTGCGTCATTCATCCCCGAGTCGGCTCATGGCTGTTGCTCGGCGAAATCTTCACGACCGCCGAATTGCCGCTGGATGAACCATTGGCCGATCACTGCGGAACCTGCCGCCGCTGCATCGACGCCTGCCCAACCGGCGCGATCACCGCACCCTACGAGATGGATGCCCGTCGCTGCATTTCCTACCTCACGATCGAGCACCCCGCGCCGATTCCAACTGAATTTCACGACGCTCTCGGCCCCTGGCTCTACGGCTGCGACATCTGCCAGGACGTGTGCCCCTGGAATCACAAAGCCCCTTCATCCGAAGACCCCGCCCTTCAGCCGCGTTTCCCCACCGGAACGGTCGACCTGCGCCAACTGCTCTCCTGGCGCACCGGCGAACCCTCCCCATTAACCGGCAGCGCGATTAAGCGCGTGAAATTGCCCGTGTTGCAGCGGAATGCGATGATCGTGCAGCGAACTCTGGCATGTGACACGCAAGGAGATGCACCATGACACGAATCAGGGCGATGGCGTTCGCTTGGCTCGTTGCCGCAACCCTCCTCGGCGGCGGCTGTGTGAACCTCCCCCGCCAACACCCCGAGCGCGCAAACCTCTGGCATGTGGTGATCGTGCGCCTCAATCAACCCGGCGACGAGCAGGCTCGCCACAAGCTCATCGAGGCAACAAAAGGTCTCCGCCGAATCCCCGGCGTGCAGGTCGCGTACGTCGGCCACTCACTTCCCGGCGACCGCCCCCAAATCGACTCGACCTTCGACGTCGGAATCGTCATGGGATTCGCCACCAAGGAAGATCTCGCCGCTTACCTGAACAACCCCATTCACCAACGAGCGGTCCGGGATGTCCTCAAGCCGTTGGCCAAGGATTATTCGATCTATGATTTCACGAACGAATAAACGCAGAGAGCGCGGGCGGCAATTTTGACAGTCGGCGCCGGGATGGCAGTTCCCAGTCAACTCACAACGCCGCTGCTGGTGATTCTCGGACCAACCGCCTCCGGAAAGACCGACCTCGCGTTGGCAGTAGCGGCGGAAACCGGCGCTGAAATCCTCAGCGTTGACTCAATGCAGGTCTACCGCGGCATGGACATCGGCACTGCAAAGCCGACGGCGGCGGAGCGCGCCATTGTCCCCCACCACGGGTTCGATCTGGTCGAGCCGAACGACAGCTTCACCGTCGCGCGATTTGTAAAGATGGCCGATGCCGTCATCGCCGACGCCGCTTCCCGCGGCGTACCCCTGATCGCCACCGGCGGTACGCCCCTCTATTACAAGGCCCTGTTCCAGGGCCTCTTCACCGGCCCCGGCGCGGATGACATTCTGCGCGAGCGGCTCAAGAGGCTGTCGAACGCCGACCTTCACGCAAAACTCGCCGCCGTCGACCCCCCGGCGGCAGCGCGCATCCAT
>JBBRIN010000381.1:0-4719 GCA_038221115.1 Tepidisphaerales bacterium | reverse complement strand
GCCCGCGCCCGTCGTGTACGTGAACACCGTGCTTTGGTTTGCGAGCGAGCCGCTGCCAGCGGCAGTGGAGAATGTTTGCTGGACTGCGGATGAACTTTGTGCCGTAAGCAAAAGTCCGCCGAGAGCAAGTAGAGGAGCCAGGAATCGACGCATGATCCACCTTCCTTCGAAAATTGGAATGGCTTTCAATTCAGCAGGCTTCGAGGTCACACGTCCGAAACCGCCCTACGCTGAAATGGAACCCACTTCCGAAACATTTAACACCCACGCAGACGCGTTATTCCTATTAGACCCAACTCTGATTTTGTGTCAATGACATTCTTGCGATTGATTGCGGATTCTGAGTCGGGGCAGACCCTTAGGGGTTTTCGCCTAAAGGTACTTGGATCGCCAGCTGATTCTTGGGTTCAGTACGCTGGATTTTGGGCTGCTCCCCTACGGAGCGCTCGGAAAGGGGAAAAATCTTTCCGAATTTTTTTTAGCGGAGGGGTGAAATCACCGGTTTTTTGGCAAGGTCGGCAACCTGGAATTGCGCAACGGAAACGCGGGGTTGCCGATCGCGGATGCCGCGTGATGAGCGATTTGAAGTTGAGGAATTAGACGCTGTTGATTTATGCGGAGGCGCGGCGTGCGCGGCGGGCCTTGGCGCTTGCGCCGATGTTTACCTGAAGGCTTCCGAGAAGGCCATTGCCGATGGTGTTTCCGTCGAGGTCGCGCACGGAGCCATCCTGCATGGCGAGGTTGTAGAGCCCATTCGTAGCCGCCGTCCATCCGCCGCGCGGCGCGAGGGAGTAGGTGACGGTGACCCTGGTGTGCCTGGGGTCGTTACGATGGAAGGCGATGGCGGCGACCTGCGCCATCATGCGCCAGTGGCGGCCGGCGGAGGCGACGAAGTCGTCGGTGCCGATCGTCGAGAGATCGATGCCGGCGGCGGAGCTGTAATTGACGGTGTAGGTGTAGGCGGATGCGGACGTCGTCATCGGCGGGGCGGTGAGACTGGCGGATGGACTCGCGGTGGGGGCGTAGACTTCCACTTCGCTGAGGTTCATCAGGGGGAATCCGGTCTGTCCGCCGGCTTCGCTTTCCATCTGGGTTGCGCCGCCGCCCCAGGTGACGGCATGCGCCAGGATGCGGATCTTGCTGGTGGTGACCGGCGCAAATTCGTGTCGGAAGACGTAACGGTCGCTATAGAAGCTGTCGACGGTGCTTCGCTCCCACTCGGAGTAGACGCCGATGGTCTTGGGGTCTTCCTGAACATGCTCGATGGTGGTCCAGGTTCCGTTGTTGTCGTACTGGAGTTCGTAATCGAGCAGCGAGCCGCGCCACTGCCAAGGGACACCGCTGTAGATGACGACTTTGCCGATCGACTGCGCCTTGGGGAGATCGAGCTCGAACCAGGGGGTCTGTCCGACGGTGTGATCGTACCAAACGTCGCCGTCGGGGCTTTGATTGGAGTACCAGCTCTGGTGGACGCCGTCGAAGACCTTGGAGATGCTGTTCTGGTAGGAACCACCGAGGGGATGTTGGCCGTCGCCGGAGGTTTTGGCGGTGACGCCGGGCTGCAGGGCGAGATCCGGGCCCCAATCCTGGGGAATCACGTCGATCGTCTGACCCGCGGCGAGCTCGACGAAGACGGGGAGTTCGGGCACGTCGATGACGGCCTGGCCGTTGACGACGGGAACGTTGATGGCGACGCCGAAGGGGGAGACGACGCGGAGGCTGTTGCCGCCTTGCACGGCAAGATGGACTTTGCCGTCGGTGCTTCCGGCGCTCATAAAGGCGGCGACTGACTTTCCGGGTCCGGTGTAGAGATTGCCGACGTACATGTTGTTTCCGGAGGCGCCAAAGTCATATGACTTGGTGAACGTCGTGCCGAAGACTTCCTCGGAGTAGACGCGCATCAGGGAGGCGGCAGGATTGAGGCTGCCATCGTCCCAGCATTCCCAGAAGGCGGGGATATCCCAATAGCCGCTGCGGTCATACCAGAGGATGTTGTGCTCTTTGGTGATGCCGTACTGCTCGAAGACCATGCGCTGGAGCATGGTCCAGCGACCCTGGTGGCGCGGGTCGTAGGTGCCGTACATGGCGGCATAGGAACCTTGCTCGGTCTGCCAGATCTCCATGTTGCCGATGCCGAACTTGTTCATCTCCCACTTGAGTCCATCGAGGCAGCGGCGGGCTTCGGCGACGTCGCCGTTGACGGAGTTGTAGGCGTGGAAGGAGACGGCGTCGATGTAATTGCCACCGCCGGCGGCGAGAAAGCGGTCGAGCCATTGCAAGCCGTAGCCGCCGAGGATATCGACGACGCCGGGGCCGATGACTTTGCAGGTGGGGTCGATGCTCTTGACGGTTTCGTAGAGGGCCTTGATCTCCTGCACATACTGCTCGGGAGTCTCGAAGAAGTTGGGTTCGTTGCGGCCTTCGTAGTATTTGATGTCGTTGTGAAAGCGTTGGACGATTTTGCGGACGCCGGCGAGGTAGGTGGCGTCCTGACTGGGGTCGTTGATGTTGCGCGTGCCGTTGGCGAATGCCAGCAGGAGTGAACGGTTGCGGACCGGGTCGTAGGGGAGGTAATACTGCTTATCGAGGGCGACCTCCGGGGCGACGGCGGCGATGGCGGCGTCGGGGTTGGTGGCGTCGTCGACTTTCAAGCGCTGCGGGCCCATGCCGGTGACGCCGCGAACGACTTCATCCATGCCGGGGTCGGGGTCGACGACTTCTTTGCCGGGCATGGTGGGGAAGTTGGGATCGTTGCGGTAGATGCAGAAGATGGTTCCGCCGAGGGAGTCGCCGAAGGTGGGATCGGCGACGGATCCGAAGACGTAGAGCTTGTACCAGCCGGGCCTTTTGACATTGATTGTGAGCTGGGTTCCGGGGGCTGGTGCAGCGCCGGAGGCGACGAGCTGGCCGAAGTAGTCGCGAACTTCGTAGGACTTGGCCTGGCCCTGGTCCCATTGGAAGGTGAAGATGATGGGCTGGCCGACATAGAAGACGTTGTTGCGGTGGGTGGTGATGGGGTTGACGCGCGAGACGGGGTAGGCCCACTGGTAGTTGTGAATGCGCGCGGCCTGGGGGTGGTGGTTGTCGCCGAAGTAGGCGAGGGTGTTGTCGGTGATGGGGTAGGAGAAGTCGGAGGCTCCGCCAGCCCTGAGGGCGCGTAGGCGGTAGGTGTATTTGGCGCCTGCGGTGAGGCCGGTGTCGCTGTACTGCGCGACACTGCCGACGGTGGTGAGGGCGGTGAAGGCGCCGCCGTCGGTGGCGCGCTGGATTTCAAAGCCGGAGACGCGCGGGCTTAACTCGGTCCAACTTAGATCGATGCGATTTGAAGAGGGCGACGTCGCCGAGACGTCGGTGGGGGCGGCGACGGAGAAGAGCTGGCGCGCTTCGAGAGATTCGATGCCGAAGGGCAGCAATCGCCGCGGATCGGGTCGGGAGTTTGATCGTCGGCCCATGATATTCCCTCCGGCTAAGCGGCGTGGTGCTGTCGCGGCATCTCGGGTCGAACGGCTTACGAGGCGCGATAAAATGTGGAGCGACAGTACTACCCGGTACTTCTTCGACCGGGTCGGCGGGCGGCTTTAGGAGGGGGGATCATGAGGCGGCCGTGGGGCTGCGAAGTGCCGCAGGCGGGACATTAAGATGTGACGGATATCGGGGATTGCATGCCAGAAGGGGATGGCTTGTTTCCGTCCCGGTTGGAGGAGGCGAGGGAGACGACGCACGGGGAATAGTGTAACGTTCGCGATCAGCACAGACGAAACTGTCACCGCCGGCGTCGTGGCGAGCTCGCGTGAGCGGACAAATGGCGCTTGCGGTGCAATATGAGGAGTCAGGCCATGAGCAAGGGAAACAAGGTTCGTAAGAAGGAAGTTAAGAAGCCCAAGCAAGACAAGAAGGGGGCGAAGAAGTAGGCCCGAGCCGCTCCAGCAGGCAGAGGATGGATCGGACCACGCCGGCGGAACCGCGGGCGTAATAGAGGAGGGCGATGAGCTCGGCGGAGGAGCCGCGCTCGAAGCCTTCGGCGATGTTGTTGGAGATGGAGAGGGCGGCGCGCTGGAGTTGATTGGCGAGATCTCCCTGGGCGACGAAGGCGCGGTCGGCGGAGAGCAGGAAGATTAAACGGGCGGCGTCGATGGCGTCTTGCCAGACGGGGAGGTGCTCGAAGCGTTCGTAGGTCATGAGGGGGTGGCCATTGTAAGGCGGTTTATTTCAGATTTGAGATTTGAGATTTGAGATTTGAGATTTCAGATTGGGCGTGGGAGTCAGGCGGTTTCTGGGGAGCCCCAGTGGAAGGTGATGGGGGAGTCTACGTCGGAGTGGAGGCTTTTGTGGACGGGGCAGGTGTGGGCGGCGTTTTCTAAGCGCTGGCGGTCATCGGGGGGGAGTTGGCGGGGGAAGTGGACTTGGACGGGGAGGCGGCCGATGCGGCGGATGCCGGTGGTGATCATGTGCTTTTCGACGCGGACGGTGGTGCCGGCGAGGTCGATGTTGTGGCGCTGGGCGAGGATGCCCATGGTGGTGAGGACGCAGGTGGCCAGAGCGGTGGCGACGAGGTCGGTGGGGGAGAAGGATTCGCCTTTGCCCAGGTTGTCTTTGGGGGCGTCGGTGGTGAGGGTCATGCCGGAGGGGCCGTGGGTGGCGGTGCAGTGGAGGTGGCCTTCGTAGAGGGCTTTGATTTCTACCATGGGGGTATTGTGTTGGGGCGCGGGGTTTGGGGCA
>JBBRIN010000380.1:0-4727 GCA_038221115.1 Tepidisphaerales bacterium | reverse complement strand
GGTCCGACGCCGGCGCCCAGGAGATCTTAAGCCTGCGTGTGGCATACCTCAACGGCGACTGGGAGTCACTGTGGGGGAGCAAACCCTTGCCCGCCGCGGAAGCCGCCTGAGATTCCACCTACAACGGTGGCGCGGACCCGTCGACGGTGTTGACGGCGGGGTCGATGCCCGGGCATGCCCCGAGGCTGGTATATTGCCAGAACGACCAGGGGCCGGGGTTTTGAGCGGCCCCCGTGGGCGACGGCTTGTTCCAGGCGCCATATGGATTGTTGTAGCCGGAGGGAGTTTGCGGGGCATCCGTCTGGGCGTTGGTCAGGGCAGGGTTGTTATTGTTGTTATATCGCGCGAGCCAGAGGAAGTGGGTGTTGACGCTGGTATCGAGCTGGTTGTACGCGTAGTCGGTGCTGACGTAAACGATGGGGTCGGCCGCGGCGCCCTTGGCGGCGGTGATGGTCGAGCAGAACGTGTTGACCCATTGCGAGAGCTGGGTCGCACTAAGCTGGGTGCCGCCGGCCTCCATGTCCAGGACGGGGCGGAGGTAGCCCGCGGCCATATACGGGCCGGCTATCGAAAGGAAGTGATTCGCCTCGTCGGCCGCGTCCTGAGTGATGGAGCCGTTAAGGAGCGGAGTATCGGCGCGGGCGAAATGGTAGGCGGAGACGAGAAGACCGGTTGCTTTTGCCTGAGTGATGTTCGTGATGAAAGTGGGGTCGTCGTAGCGGCCGGAGGTGGTCAGGTCGGCGGCATTTGACCCGCCGCGAGTGGAGCGGATGAACGCGAAAGTTTTGCCGGAGGATTTGACCTGCGTCCAGTTGATCGTGCCCTGGAACTGGGAAACGTCGATGCCCATTTCCCGCGCAGAGGCGACGAAAGTCTGGAGGCCTAGCAAAAGCGTGAGCGAAAGATGGGTTGGGCGGGGGCCATTCACGCGGACACCTCGGGCAATCGATGCAGCGGAGTTTATCAAGCGGAGAGTGGCCAGCCAAGAATAATTATTCAAATTAGTAGAAATTCTCACTGACGGGCACGACTTGGGGTAGATGGCTTGTCGAAGCCGAGCAAATTCTGCAGATCGCCGCATACGCCCCCTTTGATTGATGTACCGCCGCCGGCGCTCTGTGAAATCGCATCCAGCGCCTAGGATGTTGAGCATAAAGGAGCTTGGTCCATGCCCGCACTTTCTGAGCATCCCTCAATCGTGATTCTCGGCGCCGGGTTTGGCGGCATCTACACCGCTCGGCACTTGGAGAAACTCCTGAAGGGGAAGACCAGCGCGGAGGTGGTGCTGATCGACCGGCACAATTATTTTTTGATGACGCCGCTCCTCTTTGAGGCCGGCAGCGGAGTCCTGGAGCCGCGGCACGCGGTCAGTCCGATTCGAAAGTTGTTTACGCGGGTGAGATTCGTGCAGGCGG
This sequence comes from Tepidisphaerales bacterium, assembly GCA_038221115.1. GTDB lineage: Bacteria > Planctomycetota > Phycisphaerae > Tepidisphaerales > Tepidisphaeraceae > JANXVV01. The sequence continues at coordinate 3,312 of JBBRIN010000380.1, read as the reverse complement.
ACGTGCAGGGCGTGGATTTCGAGCGGCGGATGGTGCAGGCGCGGCCCGTCGGCGGCGGTGAGATATACGATATCCCGTACGACCATCTCGTGGTGGCCCTCGGGGGAGTGGTGAATACAGCGATCGTGCCGGGGGCGGATCGGGCCATGACCTTTAAGTTCTTGGCCGACGCGATCCGGCTGCGCAATCATGCGATCGAGCTGTTCGAGCGCGCCGACACCGAGCCGGATGCGCGGCGGAAACAGCGAATGTTGACGTTCGTCATCGCCGGCGGTGGATTGGTCGGCGTCGAACTCGTCGGTGAGCTAACGGCATTCCTCGATAATCTTTCGCGGTCCTACCCGCACATCGACCCGCGCAACCTTCGCGTCGAGCTGATCGAGGGCGGGAGGCGGCTGATGCCGGAGATGGATGAGTCACTGGCGAATTATGCAACCCGCGTGCTGGAGAAGCGCGGGGTCCGGGTGCGCAACAGCACGCGGGTTCGCCGCATCGACTTCGATGAGACCGACCGATTCTACACGGTGCATCTCCCGGAGGGAGAGCCGATCGAGGCGGCGACCGTCGTGGTATCGATCGGCGTGCGCGTCAATCCGGTGATCGATGGATTTTCTCTGGAAAAGGACGAGAAGGGGCGCGTATTGACAGACGCGACGATGCGGTCGAAGACCCGGCCGGAGGTCTGGGCGCTGGGTGACTGCGCGCACGTGCCCGACCCGGAGGGCAAGCCTTACCCCCAGTTGGCACAGCATGCATTGAGGCAAGCGAAGGTCTTGGCGCGAAATATCGTGGCGGCGATGCGCAATGAGCCGTTGACGCCTTTCGTGTATCAGACGAAGGGGACCCTGGCGGCGCTGGGCCATCTGAAAGGCGTGGGCCGAATTGGCCGCTTCAAAGTGCGCGGCTTCATCGCGTGGTGGATCTGGCGAAGCTACTACCTGATGCAGATGCCACGGTGGAACCGGCGGGTGCGGATCATCTTTGACTGGACCATCGCGCTGATCTTCAAGAATGACATTGTTGAGCTGGATGTGCAAAGTGATGCGCAACAGGGAGCGAAGGCTCTATCGCAAACTGAGGGGCCGCTGCCCACGGTCGAGATTCAGACAACGTCGGCGTAGTGGGACGTGTCGTTCATCAGCGCCACCCGCGCGTGGGAAGCTGCCTTGAAAATGAGAACATTGAGACATGCCAGGTCCTGCGTGACCTTTTCGCGATAGAGGCGCTCGTCGATACCCATAAGGCTGCACAGGAGCAGGCGATTGGTCGCTTTGTGAGAGACGACCAGGACGGTTTGGTCAGGGTGATCGACCACGATGCGCCGCAACGCGGGAAGCGCGCGGGACAGGACGGACAGCCCGCTCTCGCCGCCGGGGGGCGGAGCCATGAAAGGGTCGGCGTCCCAGGCCGCGTAGTCGCCAGCGTACTCGCGCTCAACGTCTGCGTGGCGCTTTCCCTCCCACGGGCCGTGGTCGAGTTCTTTCAAACCGGGCACCTCCTTGATCTCCAACTGTCTATCGCCCAGCGAAAGCTCGGCGGTTTCCATGGCGCGCTTCATGGGGCTGGAGTAAGCGGCGTGAATCTGAACTTTTGCGAGGCGGCGGCCGAGAGAGATGGCTTGAGCGCGGCCCTCATCGGAGAGATCGATGTCGGTCGAGCCGGCGAAGCGGTCGTCGCTGGACCAGATGGTGCCGCCGTGGCGGACGAGGATGATGCGCGTAGCCATGGAGGCTCCGTGGCGGCGGCTAATGGATACCAAGCACGAGGAAGATGATGCCGCCCAATCCGAAGGCGAGGCTCACATACCAAAGGGCGGGCCGCTTCGATAGAACCGTGATCGCCGAGAGGGCGATCGCCACCTGGAACATCGTGACCCCCATCGCCAAAGGGTGATGCCGGTGCATGTGCTCCGTCGACTCTTCCTCGAGCTTCTTCGCCTCGGCCATCAGCTCCTTTTCCTGCTCGCCGTGACGCTCCAGGTACTTATGGTCCTCTTCGCTGATCAGCTTTTCGCCGGGCTTACCGAGCTTTTCGAGGATCTCATCCTTGTTGGCAACGGCGAGCGACTTCTGTTTTTTCGCCTGATACTCGTTCCACTTGTCGGAGGCCTTGATGGTGATGATGTTGGCCTCGTTGGCGTGATGAGCGGCGAGCATGGAGCAGACGGCGGCCATGGCGGCAATCAATGCGCTCGTCAGGGCCACGCGAGCGATCCAAGGCTCGGCGGAGTGGATGGCGTGGTGGTGAAGGTCTTCCTGGGCTTGTTCCGGATTGGCTTCGATTTCTTCCATGGCCGTTCCTTTCGTTTGGCCGAAGCATAACCGGTGTGCGTTGAGCGCACACGGGGCGCGCACTGGCCGGCGCCTCGGATGATACAAGAGCAGTTTGTGTTCACCCCAAGGGCTTATCACATATCGAGCGTGAGCCGCGCGAGCTCGGACATCCGGTCTTTGGTCCACGAGGGTTCCCAGACCAACTCGACCTCGGCGGAGCGCACATCGGGAATGGACTCGATCCTTTTCTCGACCTCGCCCGGTAGAGAGCCGGCGACCGGACAGGCCGGAGCCGTGAGGGTCATCTTCACCTTCACGCCGGCCGTGTCGTCTACGTCGATCGAGTAAATGAGACCGAGCTCCCAGATGTTGATCGGAATCTCGGGGTCGTAGATGGTGCGGATGGCTTTGATGACCTGGCCTTCCAGCAGTTTTTTCTGGATGGGCGTAAGCGGCTGGCGGGGGGTCGCGGCGCTGGCGGCGGGATCCTCAGGCGCAGTGGGGGCCGGCGCCGACGCGGGTGGCGCAGCTGGCGTCGCCGGCGCATCAGATAGGACGTTCAAGGGCTGGCGCTGCGGAGTTGGCGAGGATTCTTCGGACATTTGCGATGGCTCGTTAAAGATCATTTTGCGGCCAAATCGCGAATCTTTTTCACCATCCCGGCAAGGCCGGTGCGCCGTTGGACGGTGATCAGTTGTTCCATGCCGATTCGTTCCAGAAACCCTTCGACATCGAAGGCCAGGACATCCTGCGCCCTTTGACCGTCGAACAGTTTTTCCAGCAGGCCGATGAGCCCGCGCACGAGGTGCGCGTCGGAATCAGCCAGGAAATTGATGCGGCCATCGGGGAGCTTCCGGCCATAAAGATGGACGGTGCTCATGCAGCCGTGGACGCGGTTCGGCTCGGTCTTCCAGGCCTGGGGCATCGCCGGGATTTTCTCGCCAAGCTCGAGGATATACTGGTTACGGGCGTCGCGCTCGCCGAGGAAGTCGAACACTTCGGCAAGCTCGTCGGCGGCCTGGGCGGGACTTAAGGCGGC
>JBBRIN010000379.1:0-4735 GCA_038221115.1 Tepidisphaerales bacterium | reverse complement strand
TACATCAGCCCGAGCCAGATCCGCCGCTTCGGCCTGCGCAACGGGCATGTCGTTCAGGGCCAAATCCGCCCCCCCAAGGAATCGGAGCGGTATTTTGCTCTCCTCCGCGTGGAGGCCATCAACGGCGAAGACCCCGAGCGCATCACCGACACCAGCAACTTTGAAGACCTGACCCCGCTCCACCCCAATGGCCGCCTGACCCTGGAGTCTGACCCCAAAGACCTCAACATGCGCATCGTCGACCTGGTCACCCCGATCGGCAAGGGCCAGCGCATGCTCATCGTCGCGCCGCCGCGCACCGGCAAGACGGTCCTCCTCCAGAAGATCGCCAACAGCATCAGCGCCAATCACCCCGAGGTCGTCCTCATCATCCTGCTGATCGACGAGCGCCCCGAAGAAGTGACCGACATGGAGCGCAACACCAAGGCGGAGGTCGTCAGCTCCACCTTCGACGAATCGACGGCCCGCCACGTGCAGGTCGCCGAGATGGTCGTCGAGAAGGCCAAGCGCTACGTCGAGTTCGGCAAGGACGTCGTGATCCTTCTGGACTCCATCACCCGCCTGGCTCGCGCGTACAACACCGAGGTGCCGCACTCGGGCAAGATCCTCTCCGGCGGCGTCGACGCCAACGCCCTGCAAAAGCCCAAGCGCTTCTTCGGCGCTGCCCGCAACATCGAAGAAGGCGGCTCGCTCACGATCCTCGCCACCGCCCTGATCGACACTGGCAGCAAGATGGACGAGGTCATCTTCGAAGAGTTCAAGGGCACCGGCAACGCCGAGCTGCATTTGGACCGCCGCCTGGTCGACCGCCGCATCTACCCCGCGATCGACATCAACGCCTCCGGCACCCGCCGCGAAGAACTGCTGCTTGATCCGAAGGAGCTGGAGCTCACCTACCGTCTGCGCCGCGTGTTAAGCGACATGAATCCAGTGGAAGCGGTCGAGCTGCTGAAGGGCCGGCTTGAGAAGGTTGCGAGCAATGGGCAGTTTTTGATGTCGATGAATCTAGACTAGGGACTAGGAATAGATGGCGTTATGGTCGTTGTCTTAGGCCACTTTGACGATCAGAAGGAAGTTCTGGATCGTCCCGTGCCTCAGGGGATCGCCTCCGCGATGATTCCCACGTTCCTGGACATACCGCAATCCATGTCCAAGGCACCTCCTCTAATCTCTCCGCGTGGCGCCGGCCAATTCACCGATCGGCTGCAGGAGATCTCCATGTTTTTCGACGGCACCGATCGCGTGCATCAGGCCATGCGTCGCATCGCGGATTTGTTCGATGCCGTGGGAATTCGCTATGCGATTGCCGGCGGCATGGCCGTCAACGCCCATCGCCACGTCCGTACAACCAAGGATGTAGACTTTCTGGTCGGCGCTGACAGCCTCGCCGCCCTTCGAAAGCTGGCGAGCGCGGGCGAGTTCGATCCCGTGCCAGGCAGGCCGCGCCGCTACATCGACCGTCCAACCGGCGTCACCTTCGGCATCCTCGTCGCCGGCTCATTCCCTGGCAGCGGCGACGCCGGCCCTGTCGCGTTTCCCGATCCCGCTGTCGCCAGTGAATTAATCGATAACCTTCGCGTCATTGATCTTCGCACGCTCGTCCAACTGAAGCTCGCCGCCCGCCGCTTCCAGGATTTCGCCGATGTCGTCAGTCTCATCCGCGCGAACCATCTGGACGAAACCTTCCTGGACAAGCTGCATCCGTCGTTGCGCCCCGACTTCACCGAATGCCTTGAGGAGATGCGGCGCGAAGACGAATACGAAGCTCGCCACGATCGCGCTGCGGAGGAACGCGACTCTGGATCTACATCAACATGAGGCGGCTCCGGTCGACCGGAACACGACGAAGGGAACAAAGCGGCCCTGCCCTTGGTTCTATCGTCTAACGGCGCTACCATTCAGCTCGACCTCGCCGATCCCGCCGGCCGCCGTTCAACAGGAGAAGGTTCATGCGCTTCAACCGCGTCCTCGTCCCCTCACTCGGAGCCCTCATGATTGGAGTCGCCTGGATGGTCGGAAACTTCGGCGGCAGCTCCGCCGCCCACGCCGCCGAAGCTCTTCCAAAACCTCAAAAGGACCTTTCCGCCGCCAAGCCCGGTGAAACCCGAACCGCCATCTTCGCCGGCGGATGCTTCTGGTGTACCGAAGGGGCATTCCTCCAATTCAAGGGCGTCACCGCCGTCCTCAGCGGCTACGCCGGCGACACCAGGGAGAACGCCACCTACGATAAGGTCTGTTCCCACCTCACCAAGCACGCTGAAGCGATTAAGATCACTTACGACCCCACCGTCGTCACCTACGCGCAGCTGCTGCAGATCTTCTTCCTCGCCCATGACCCCACGACGCTGGATCGCCAGGGCAACGACGAGGGCCACCAATACCGCTCGGCAATCTTCTATCAGAGCGATGAGGAGAAGCAGGTCGCCGAGGCATACATCAAGCAGTTGAACGACGCCAAGGCTTTCCCCTCGAAGATCGTCACCACCCTGGAACCGCTCAACGGCTTTTACCCGGCTGAGGCCTACCACCAGAACTTCGTCGCCCTCAATCCCAATCAGGGTTACGTCCGCGCTTGCGCGCTGCCGAAAATGGCGAAGGTGCGGGAGGCGTACAAGGATTGGCTCAAGATCGGCGACGAGAAGAAATAGCATGCCCACTGTCGATCCGACCCGCCGGTTCTCCGATCGCGTCGTGCGGTTCATCCACGACACGCGCGCTTTCTACGGACGCCTGTACGAGTAAGGCCGACCCGGGCTCACTGACGCGTCCCGCTCCCCCTGATGTCCTGAACCTGCGGCCGGCTGGGGCTCACCGCCTCTTTCACGTATGAATAGATCAACGAAAACGCGCCGACGATCACGCTCGCCCACAACGTGATTTTCAAAATGCGTAGCCGGTTGGCGATTTCCTTGTCCCGCCATTCGCCGAGCCGCCGATCGATCTCGTCCAGCTTGCGATCGATGCGCGATTCGATTTCGTCCAGCTTCTGATTGAGGTAATCATCGGCTGATCGTTTGATCCGACTCGCAAGCCCGCCGAAGAGGCCCGATTCCTCGATTTCATCCTTGATCGACGGCTGCTGCGCGGAGCCGGCATTCATCGGCCCCATCGCAGGCCGCGTTGCAGTGGCCGTGGTGGGGCCGGGGGAGCCGGAGGGGGCGGCTTCATCTTCCGGTACAAAGCGATACTCCGCATCGCCCCCGCTCTCTCCGAGCATGTTCGACACGATCGATCCGAGCATCGCGCGCCGCTTGCGATTCATCCGCCTGAAAAATCCCTCCTGCTTTTTCAACCGCTTCACAATCGCCGGCACGTCATCCCGCCCATCCACCTTTACCCCGCGCAGTTTTGCCAGCACGATCAGGCCTTGCTGCGACAGTCCTGCAAAGCGCATCGACTTGATCCGCACGATTTCCTGCGCCAGGTGTTCTTTGCCTGAGTTCTCGACGACCGGCCGGCGTCCCCATCGAATGACGTCCATCATCGCTTCGCGGTCCAGGGTCGCGATCATCTGCCGTCGCCCGTGGATCGCCGCTACCAGATTCTGGCGGGTCTTGAAATCGCGCGGATCCAGGCCGAACTCCTCCGCCAGATTCTCCAGCTCATCCTTCGGCACCTCCGAGAGCTGCCGCGCCGGTGTCGAAGCCGCCGTGATCGTCCGCTCCATCGGCGGATTCGTGTGCGCATCCCCCTCGCCGCCCGGCAGCATTTTCGTCTCGTCAGTATTCGGCGTCGTTCGTGACATGTCCCTCATCGATTACTGCGACAACCGCGCCGCGTGGTATGCGGCAAATGCCGCCCGCAGCTGTCCGTGCGCGTACCACAACAGAAGAAACACGACGCAAAGCAGCACGCAGATAATGACATCACCCCAGAACGCCTTGAACCGAAGCCGCAACCCGTGAACGATCAGATACTGCCGAACCATTGCGATATACTTGTCGCTTCCAGACAGCAAGACGTACCACCCCCACAACGACTGAAGCGTCAGGACCGTCGCGTACACCGTCGCGATCGTTCCCAGCGTGTAGCGAAAGAATTGGAAAAAATCGACGTTCGGCATCGTTCCAGCCTGCTGCCTGCTCCGCTACTCGTCCTCAACGGCGTCCTCCCCTTTCCCTCCAAACAGCGCCGTCCCGATCCGTACCATCGTCGCCCCTTCGGCGATCGCCGCTTCAAAATCATTCGTCATTCCCATGCTCAGGTGCTTGAAGCCCGCGCCGCCGAGCTTGTGCCACTTGATCTCTTCGAAGATTTCGCGCGTTCGGGTGAACGCCGCGCGCGCGTCGTCGGGGTTGTCGGTGAGCGGCGCCATCGTCATCAGGCCCACCAGCGACACATGCGACATCGATGCGATTTGCTCCGCCAAATGAACCGCCGCGCCGACCGCGACCCCGAATTTGCTCTTTTCCTCGCTGGCGTTCACCTGCATCAGCACCGGCGTCTTCCTGCCGAGCTTTCCGGCCGCCACTTCGATCTCCTCTGCCAGCCTCAGGCTGTCCACGCTATGCACCAGATCGACCAGCGACAGGATCGGCTTCACCTTGTTGCGCTGCAAGTGACCGATCATGTGCCACCGTAGCTTCGGCGGAAATGTTTCTTCGTTTCGCGTCTTCTGCCGCTGATAAAACTCGTTGATCTGCGCCACTTTCTGCGTGAACACCTGCACCCGGCTCTCGCCCAAATCCCCCACGCCCAGTTGCAGAATCTCGCGGATCTGTTCCGGCGCGGCCGT
>JBBRIN010000378.1:0-4735 GCA_038221115.1 Tepidisphaerales bacterium | reverse complement strand
GCAAGTGGGCCGCCAAGCAGCAGGAGCGCACGCTCAACTACCAGACCGTCGGCATCAATGCCCCCGTCCAGGAGTTGCAGGACGCGCCGATCGTCTATGTCTCCGGCAATCAGCCCCTGCAGTTCAGCGAGGAGAAGGTGCAGAAGCTGCGCCGCTTCGTCGAAGAGGGTGGCCTCATCGTCGGCAACGGCGACTGCTCCAACAAGCTGTTCGCCGAGTCCTTCCGCAAGCTCGGCATGGAGATGTTCCCGACCTACGAGTGGCGGGCGCTGCCACAAAGCCACCCGATCCTCACCGGCCAGCAATTCCTCTCGTCGAATTGGAAAACCCAGCCCAATGTCATGGGCCTGAGCAACGGCTCGCGCGAGTTCATGCTGCTCTTCGGCAACGGCGACCCCGGCAAATACTGGCAGCTCCACATGTACGGCGGCCACGAGGAAGCCCATCAGGCGATGGCCAATGTGTTCAGCTACGCCATCGAGCGCGAGGGCAACCGCTACAAGGGTGCAACGCACATCGTTCACAACCAGGCGGACGTGCAGGCCGACCGAAGCATGAAGATCGCCCGGCTCAAATACCCCGCCAACTGGGACCCCGAGCCCGGCGCCTGGCGTCGGCTCGCAGCCATTCTGCACAACCAGCAAAAGCTCGACCTCAACGTTGAAACCGTCGAGCTGGGGCAGGGGGCGCTCGATGCTTCCTACGGTCTCGCCCACCTGACGGGCACGACAAGTTACGCGCTCACCGCAAAGGCAAAAGATGAGCTTAAGGCTTACATCGACGGCGGCGGCACGCTCCTCGTAGACGCCTGCGGTGGGGCGGCAGAGTTTGCGACCAGCATCGAACCTCAAATCGGCACGCTTTTCGGCGGCAAAACGGCGATGGATCCACTGCCGCCGGAGCACAAGCTCTTCATGGGTGACACCGCGTTTGCAGCGGACCTGCCCAAGTTGAAGAACGTCGAATACCGTCCCTTCGCAAAGGTGGCGCTGGGTGCATCTGCAAAGGTGCCGCTGCTGCGCGCCGCTACGATCAAGAATCGCGCAGCCGTCTACTTCAGCCGTGAAGATTTGAGCAGCGGAATGGTGGGTGAGCCCGTGGACGGCATCATCGGCTACACCCCCGCGACGGCCACGCTGATGGTCGAGCGGCTGGTTCTTTCCCTCGCGCCCAAGCCGCATCCCAAACCCAAGGATGCCGACGGCGACCCCAAGCCCGCCGAAGAGAAGCCCGCCGAACAAAACTAGTTTCGATTGTGCCGTATTTAGTGGCACGGACTTCCAGCCCGTGGTTGCCCTACTCCGCAACGTTGGCCGGTACTCCACCCCTCCGACCGCTTTTCCTGCATCCCGCCGCGGCATATAGTGCGCCGCTTGGCTTGAGGATTGTCTATCACCTGAATTTGGAGCCACCGCGTGGTCGACGCCGCGAAATTGTTGGAAGATTTAACGCCGGAGCAGCGCGAGGCCGCCACCCACGTCGATGGCCCCCTGCTCATTATCGCCGGAGCGGGCAGCGGCAAGACCCGCGTCATCACCCGCCGCGTCGCGTACCTCGTCAGCCAGGGCATCCCCGCCTGGTCGATCCTCGCCATCACGTTCACCAACAAGGCTGCCGGCGAGATGAAGGAGCGCATCAGCTGCGCCCTCGAGCGCCCCCTCTACGATTTTGGAAAGCTGGATCAGCGCTGGCCCACCATCTGCACCTTTCACTCCCTTTGCCTCCGCATCCTGCGCCACTACTCAACCGCCATCGGCCTCCCCGCCAACTTTACGATCTACGACAGCGGCGACCAGACGAAGCTGATCAAGGAAGCGCTCAAAGCCCTCGATCTCTCCATCAACAACTTCTCGCCCGCGACCGTTCACCACGCCATCAGCAACGCCAAGAACAAGCTCCTGAGTGCGCCCGCATTCGCCGAGCACGCAAAGGACTTCTATTCGAAGACCGTCGCGCGGGTGTACACGAAATATCAGCAACTGCTCAAGGCCAACAATGCCCTCGATTTCGACGACTTGCTTCTCAAGACCGCCGAGTCATTCCGTGCTCACCCCCAGATCCTGCGCGAGCTCCAGGACCGCTTTCAGTACGTGATGATCGACGAGTACCAGGACACCAACCATGCCCAGTACGTGCTTGCCCACGCGCTGGCCATGCGCCACCGGAATATGTGCGTCGTGGGGGACCCCGACCAATCGATCTATGCGTGGCGCGGGGCCGACATCCAGAACATCCTCGACTTTGAAACGGATTATCCCGACGCCAGGGTCGTTCGCCTGGAGCGAAACTACCGCTCCACCAAAACCATCCTGCGTCTCGCCTCCGGCCTGATCGCGCGGAACAAGCTCCGCAAGGATAAGACGCTCTGGACCGAAAACCCCGCCGGTGAGCGCGCCCTGCTTTTCCTCTGCCAAGACGAGCGCGACGAAGCCCGCGTGGTCGCCGAGCAGTTGCGCGACCTTCACGACGAGCAGGGCATCGACTGGAACAAGATGGCCATCTTCTATCGCATCAACGCCCTCTCGCGCGTGATGGAAGACGCCCTCCGCAATGCCAACATGCCTTACGTGATGGCCCGCGGCGTCGAGTTCTACAATCGCCGCGAGATCAAAGATGTCCTCGCCTATCTCCGCGTCATCGTCAACCCGAACGACGAAGTGGCGCTCGAGCGAATCATCAATGTCCCCACGCGCAGCATCGGCGACACCAGCGTCAGGGCGATGAAAACCTGGGGAGTTTCTCACGGCGTTTCGCTCTGGGGAGCGATGGAAAACGTAAGCGATGTGCCCGGCCTCTCCGCGCGCGCGGCGAACGCCGTTAAAGGATTCGTTGAGCTCGTGCGGTCGTGGCAGAGGATTGAGGGTTCGGGGTTCAGGGTTCAGGGCTCAGCCGCCCAAGAATCAGGGGACGGCGAAATGGCTTTCATCCTGAACCCTGAACCCCGAACCCTGAACCCTTCCGTCGAACCCCGAACCCCGAACGCTTCCACCCGCGGCCCTGTCACCCGCCTGATGGAGGACGTCGTTCGTCGCAGCGGAATTGAGGCCATGCTCAAGAAGGACAAGAGCGGCGACGAGACCGGCGAATCCGGCATGGACAACGTCAGCGCCCTCATCACCAGCGCCTCTGAATACGACGCCGGTAATCCCGAGGCATCGCTTCAGGAATATCTCCACGTCATCGCCCTCGTCAGCGACACCGATCACATGAGGGGCAGTGGCGGCGCCATCACGATGATGACGCTTCACGCCGCCAAGGGGCTGGAGTTTCCGGTCGTCGTCATGATCGGAATGGAGGAAGGCGTGCTGCCGCACAGCCGTGCCCGCGGTAGCCCGGCCGAGATGGAGGAAGAGCGCCGCCTTTGCTTCGTCGGAATCACCCGCACCGAAGAGCGCCTCATCCTCACCAAAGCCGCCTATCGCACCAACCGCGGCATGCGCGAGCGCACTGTTACCTCGCCTTTCCTCAATGAGCTGCCCCAGGATGCACTCACCGTCGTCGATCGCACCTCGATCGATTTTGATCGCGACGATGCTGGCGGCAGTGACCGTCACTACGATCTCCCCGATGATCGAGGCTCGGAATTTCACAAGGGCCAGTTCGTGCGCCACCCCACCTTCGGTCTTGGCCGCATCGCCGAGCTCACGAACATGGGCCAGCACACCCGTGCCGAGGTCGAGTTCAACTCCGCCGGCCGCAAAACCCTTATTCTCCAGTACGCCCGGCTCGAAGCCGCCGGCTAGCCCGCATAAAAAAGGGAGCCGCCCTTCCAAGGGCGACTCCCGTCCGGGAAGAACACTTTTTTAGTCGCACGCCAATCGGCTCGTGCGACGGGGGACTACCAAGGTCCCCGAGTTTCGCCGAGGATCTACCGCCAAAGTTTTTCAAGGAGTCCCCCGCGCCTATCCCCGCCATTGACGGTGACGCCGAACCGCCCGAGTCGGAGTTGAATCTCACCAGGCTTTCCAAGCAGACGATCCTCAAGGCGTTGGAAGCCTGCCGCGGCAACCGCACCGAGGCCGCGAAGCAGCTCGGCATGAGCCGCCGCACTCTCCACCGCCGCCTTAACGAATTCGGCCTTCGCGAATAAACGCTCTCTCATTCTCTTCAGACTATTTTACTTCATCCAGATTCTTCGCCTGGTGGCTCCCATCGCTCAGCGTCGAAAAATCCGGCGGCGTCGTTGGCTCCTCCAACAGCGGCTGCGCCAATTCCTCCGTCAATCCGCGCGCGCGACGGAAGAAGAAGCTCGCGATCGCCAGCGCCGCCGTCGCGCCCCCCAGAAAAGTGAACGTCCGCAAATCCCAGACATGCTCGTGCCCGATCCGCTGATACCCCTTCTCCACCAGCCCCGCCGCTGCGACGACACAGGTGATCGCGGCAATCCAAAGGTATGATCGCGCACGAATCGCCGCCCGCCGCATCGCCGCAATCTGCTGGATCCGCAGCCCATTCAGTTCCGCTTCCAGCTCCTCTTTCGCAAGATTCGACTCGAGCTGTTCTTCTGCCGCCGCACTGGCAAGTGTGAACTCCCCGCCGCAGTACGGACATGCAATAAACGGGTGCGGCTCCGCTGCGTCAACCGCGACTTCCCGCGCGCAATGCGGGCACGTAAACACCATTACCGCAGCGTCGTCCATCGGCTCCTCGGCCATCTCCGGACGGTAGCACAAGCCTCCGGAATCGGCTAGAACGCCCTTGACCCAAGAGGTAAATCCACATGACCGAACTTGAA
>JBBRIN010000377.1:0-4736 GCA_038221115.1 Tepidisphaerales bacterium | reverse complement strand
CGTCCGCCCGGCGCTTGAGGACCTGGTTCCCTGGCTGAAGGCGCGGGTTGAAATTGCGGGCATCGAAGAGGGCCGCGATGCGCAGGGTGACTGGTCGAAGTTGCAGGCAGATGCGATTTTGGTTCTGGGTGGGGATGGGACGCTTCTAGCGGTGGCGAGGAAGCTGAACGGGCGGCCGATTCCGGTGATGGGAATCAACTACGGGCGGCTTGGATTTCTTGCGGATTTCACGCCGGAGCAGTTCAAGCCGCGGTTTGAAGAGATGCTTCAGACCGGTTTGCTGGTAAGCCGGCGGGCGATGTTGCGGGCTTCGGTGCTGCCTGCGGAGACGGCGCGGGCGGTGAGATTTTCAGATCCGGCGGAGGTCGCGGCGGCGGCGCGCTTCACGGCGACGGCGCTGAATGACGCGGTGATTACCGCAGGCCCGCCGTTCCGCATGATCGACCTGGAACTCAGCGCGGACAGCGAGACGGGGGTGCGCTACTCGGGTGACGGGGTGATCGTGGCGACGGCGAGCGGATCGACGGCATACAACGTGTCGGCGGGCGGGCCGATCATCAGCCCGTCGGTGCAGGCGATGTGCATCACGCCGATCTGCCCGCACAGCCTGTCATTCCGGCCGGTGGTGATCGACATGAGCAGCACGGTGTTGATCCATGCGACGCGCGTGAACACGGGCACGACGTTGAGCTGCGACGGGCAGACGTCGACGGAACTGCGCGCGGGCGACCGGGTGGTGATTCGCCGGGCGGACCACGATCTGCTCCTCGTGGATAATCCGGACACGAAGGAGTGGACGGTGCTGGCGGAGAAGCTGCATTGGGCGGTGGGGCCTCGGTACAATTCGTGACGGATGGTCTGCAATCGAGTTAATCGCGGGTCATGGTAATCCGCGTAAACAGTTCCGGATATCCGGACTCGATCCGGCGGTGTTTTCCGCGATAATCCAGTCGCCCGCTTAGGTTTTCGGTGGTTGGGAAAGTATCGGACGTGGTACAGTCGCGTGCGGAGTTTCACGCCGCCGGCAAGGCTCGCGACGCTCAGCACGTGGGTGTTGTAACGCGGGATTTGCAAGCCTTACTTCGGCGAAGATCGGAGAAAATCATGTCTGCTCGTCATTTCCCGTTCGCATCGTTGATGGCGGTTGCGCTGGTGGGTTGCATCGCGTCCGCCGCGTCTGGCCAGGTGTTTTATGAACCTGTGCGCTACGAGCATGGGTCGGGTGACGCGAAGTTTTACTATGGCGGTCACCATGCCCAGGTGTTTGAGCACGTGGCGGCGGATGTGAATCGCACGGCATACTCGTCGGCGGTGACGCAAGTGCCGGTCGTCGCGCGCAATCGGGTTTACTCAGATGCGGTGCCGTTTCAGAACCTGGCCGATGAGAGCCTGACCACGTATGGGAGCTACACACCAAGCGATGCCCGCAACGAGGCATATCGCAACGTGCCGCGTTATTTCCGCAAGCACGATCTGCTGATGTCGCGCGACGTGCAATTGACGGAGGATGCGACGCTCGTGGTGCCGGCTTACGCGCGGCCGCGTATTGAGATCCGCATCGTGAGGCCCTTTGGCAACGGGGCGCAGGTGGACGTGCCGAAGGGGTCGATCCTGATCACTCCCAAGAAGGCGGCGGATCCGAAGCGGGACGCCTCGAGGGCATCGGCTGAATGAGCATTCTATCGATTCTCCATAGCGAGCCCGGGCGCGCACTACGTCCGGGCTTCTTCTTTTTCGGGTATGCTTCACGGCGAAAGATCCGATAAGGAGCCTGACCATGAAACGTGCAGTTCTTTCCCTCGGCATGGTGCTCGCACTGATTTCCTCTTCGGTGTTGGGGCAGCCGGTGCCGACGACTCGGCCGGTACCGGGAGCAACGACGCGACCGCGGCCCGGGGCGAATGCGCCGTCACCCGATCAACTGATGAACTCGATGCTTCGTCCGCCGGTGGAGAACAGTCGGCTTCCGTTGCAGCCGCTGCCGGATCCACTGAAGGTGGACACGGCGACGGGGAAGACGGTCGCTCCCAATCCACCGCAGCCGGTCTTGCGGCGCGAGGGGAGCCCGATCCTTGATAGGACGGGCCGGCTGACGAAGAGCGCGGACGGGCAGTCGAGCGAGTTCACGTTTGACTCGGATGGGAAGAACATGCTCGATCCGCCGTTGGGTATCCTCCCGAACCTGAACTTGATGGCGATGGAAAATCTCGTGAGCGGCTCGAGCAAGGATGCGCGTTTTCGGATTTCCGGATCGGTCACCGAGTACAAGGGCCGCAACTATGTTCTGATCGAGAAGGTGACGGCGGTTCCAGATGCGACGCAGCAGTTTTGATGGGCGTTGATCGAATGCTTTTTCCCCGCCTGACGTCGCGCGTTCGAGAGCCTGAGTGGATGGATGAGGGCTCGGCGGACCCCGAAGCGCTTCGCAAAAGCCTCCGCTTTATCCGCATCGTCAACCGGCTGTTTGGCTACACCCGCGCGACCCTCAAGCATCTGGATGGCTTTTCGCGCCGCTGGGAACGGGGGCAGATCATTCGAATCATCGACATCGCGACGGGGTCAGCGGATGTTCCGCGCGCCCTTTTGAAATGGGCGGATGCGCGCGGGTTTGAAGTGCGCATGGTTGGAGTGGATCGTCATCCGGTCACAGCCAGCGCGGCGGTTGATGCGATGCACGATTCGCGGCTGACGATCGTGCAAGGGGATGCGCTCGATCTGCCGTTTGAGGCGGCGAGCTTTGATTATGCGCTGTGCTCGATGTTCCTGCACCATCTGGATGAAGATGAAGCGGTCGCGGTTTTGGCATCGATGGCCCGGGTAGCGCGGCGGGGGTTGATCTGCGCGGATTTGCTACGCCATCGGCGCGCGTATGCGTGGATTTCGCTGTTCACATTGCTTGCGAATCCGATGGTGCGGCACGATGCGCGCGCGAGCGTCGCACAGGCGTTCACGAAGGTAGAGGTTTTGCGCGTGAGAGAGAGGGCTGGGGTGCAATTTGCCGCATATCACCGACACTTCGGGCACCGGTTTGTGCTCGCGGGGGAGCGGCCGGAAGCGGTACCGTAGAGGCTGCCGATTGCTAAACGGGTGTTTCTGGGAAGACAAAAGCCACCGGCGCGCCGATAATGTAAAAGTGAAGTGAGTGAACGGTTCAATGGGAGGTTTTGCCGTCATGCCGTACCGTGCGGCGCGAACGTGGATGACCGCATTGGCATACACCGCCGGTCTCGTCGGCGGGTTCGTGGGTATGGTAATGGGGGTTTCGCCGCTGGGTCGCTGGGGTCAACTGGTTTCACCACGCCGGCGTATGCGGCGGCGACGGGGGGCCTTTCGGGGGCTGTGCGCGGCGATCTTTGGTTCGAGCAAAAAAGAAGTCGCGGGGGTTTTGGGCCCGCCACCCGCGGCGGCGGTCGGGTTCGCGGCGCCCGCGCCCGGGGCGATCGATCCGCCGTATTGGGAGGCGAATACGTGGTATTACCCGTTTGACCCAACGCGGCGAGCGGCGATCGCGGTGTTGTTCGATAACGATCGGGTGATTCGGGTCGAACTGATTGCCTCACCGCATTAATCCGCTCGCTCGGCGACGGCTTTGACCCACGCTTCGAGATAGCCCTTCACGAAAAACGTCTCGACGGCGCGAACGGTCGAGAGATGGTCCATTCCCCAGACGCAGCAGCGCAGGTCGGCCCACTCCAGGTCCATCTGGACGACCAGGACGTTTTCGATGGCGATGACGGTGGGGAGTTTCTCGACGAGATTGGCGGTGAGCATGTTGACGCCGGGGCCGCCGAGGGCAATGGTGGGGCGCGCCTGGAGGTCGTCCTGATTGAGGTAGAAGACGTCGCTGATGACAACGGGGGATAGTTTGGGCGGGCCCTCGGATTCGGCTTCGCCGAGCACTTGGCGGAGGATGCGGCGCACCTCCCCCTCGACGCGATAGGCAAGGGGGCGATCGCCGAGCTCGGCGTTCAGTTGGACGCCGGTGACGATCGGCAGCAATCGTTCAACGTCGATGTCCGCCATCGAAGATGAGCATACTCGCGTTCCCGCGAGGCTGGTACTGGCGGTGGGGGAAGGTGTTACTTTGCGCCGGTGGCGGGGGGCGCGGGCGGGGTCTGCTGGATCTGCCGCCGCAGGCTCTCGATTTGATCGGCAGCCTGGCCGGTGAGCGGGGGCTCCATGCGGCTGGTTTCATCTATGAGATGAAGCGCGGCTTTCAGGTCGCCGGCCTGACGAAGGCGTTCGACCTCGTCGCGGATTTTGTAGCCCATGTCGCCGCGAAGCTGATCGTTCTTGGCGATGCGCGACGCGGCGAATTGCACGGCTTCGGGATAGGTGGCGGCGCGAAGCAGGGCGTTGAGCAACTGGACGCTCAGCTGTGCGGTCACGTCGCGCGGCGGGTTGGGTTGGGCATCCCAATAGCTGAGGGCTGCGCGATAAGCGGCGACGGCCTGGCCCCATTGCTTCAGGGCCACGTGCATGTCGCCAATGGTTTGCTGCACTGGGGCGATGGCTTTGCCCGCGCGGGGGTCGGTATTGGCCAGGGCGATGTATTTGTCGCGGGCGGCTTCGAGGACGGAGAGGCGCTTTTCCGGGTCGGCCTTGAAGCGCTCGGCCCAGCTTCGCATGAGTTCGTCCGGCGTATTTTCCGGCCTGGCGAACAGCGTGGAGAGCACGGTCCACGCTTTATTTCGCACCGATTCGTCCTGCTCGTCGCGGCCCATCCGCTCGTACAA
>JBBRIN010000376.1:0-4743 GCA_038221115.1 Tepidisphaerales bacterium | reverse complement strand
ATTCAACCGGCTGATTGAAGCTTATCTCGATCGCTATCCATCGCGCTCTTACTCGCTTCGAAATCTCGGCAGCCGGTTCGCTCAATTTGTAGCCGAGGAGCGACAACTCACGTTCCCGCGCACCGAACTTTGCCTGGAACTGGCCCGTTTTGCGTGGGCGCAGGTGGAGGCGTTTGACGGGGAAGTGAAACCCGCGGTCGCCATCGACGATCTGCTGGGCGTGAACCCCGCGAAGCTACGGCTTGCCCTTCAACCCTACATTACCCTGCTTGCGCTACACTGGCCGCTGGATGACTGGACGATCGCGCTGAAGAAGGCCAACCAGACGCTGCGGTCCGAAGCGAGCAATGCGGTGGATCCAGACGAGCGGGTCGCGAGAAAGCGCGTGCCGCTGCCTCGAAAGCAGCAGGTGTTCGTGGCGGTTCATCGCCATGAGAATTCGATCTATTACAAGCGGCTCGATCCGGCGGCATACAAGATGCTGGCGCAGCTTCGCGATGGCCGCCCGCTCGAAGCGGCGTGCGCCGTAGTTCCGGCGGGGAAGGTTGACCAGGTACAAGGCTGGTTTGCCAACTGGACCGCGATGGGATGGTTCTGCAAACGAGTGGGGAAATGACCGTCGCGCCTTATTTGGCGACCTTGGCCTTGGTGATCTTGGGGCCATTGCTTTCCAGAACCTCCAGAAATGCTCGCGCGGCGTGGCTCCCCGAGCGGCCGCGCAGCATCAACCGGTGAAGATCGCGGCGGATCGAAAGGTCGGCGATCGCCACCACCGCGAGCGTGCCCGCCTTCAGTTCTGTTTTGATGGTCAGCGCCGAGACGATGGCCACGCCCATGCCGCAGGCGACCGCCGCCTTGATGGCTTCGGTGCTCCCGAGGGACATTTCAGGCACCGGCGTCAGGTGCCGGGTGGCCAGCGCCTGCTCGATGACTTCGCGCGTGCCTGAGCCGCGCTCGCGGAAAATGAGGGGCTGGCGGCAAAACTCCTTCGCCGTCACGCGCTTCTTTTTCTCCAGCAGCGCGTGACCGGGCGGAGCGATGGCGACCAGCTCGTCCTGAGCGAACACGGTCGATTCCAGATCGTCGGATCGAACGAACCCTTCTGTCAGGCCCACGTCGAGCAGCCCCTCCCCAAGGCGTCGCTGCACCTCGTGCGTATTGGCGATTTCCATGATGAGCTCGACGCCGGGGTGACGCTTTCGGAACTGCCCCATCACGGGCGGCAGCACATAGGACCCGACGGTGAGGCTGGCGCCGATGGTGAGCCGTCCCCGCTCGAGCCCGCGCAGTTCGCGGATGGCGCGGTCGGCTTCCTCCTCAAGGGCGGCGATTCGCCGCGCATAACCGAACAAAACCTCGCCCGCCTGCGTCAATCGCACGCCGCGGGGCAACCGGTCGAAGAGCTTTACCCCCAGCGCCGATTCCAGTTCCGCCACCTGCAAGGAAACAGCGGGCTGACTGATCATCAGCTTCTCGGCGCCCCGTGAGAAGCCGCCCGTCTCCGCCACCGCATTGAAGAGGGCTAAATGGTTTCGGTTCATGGCATTAGCATAGCTTATCCGGGTGGGGGGACCAAATGGATCTCCCGAACGCGCCGCTCCCGCGTCACGGTGTCGCGCAGATTGGCCAGCGATCGCTCCGCCGGCGGATGCGCGTCGTTCAACGTGGCGCCGATGCGCAGCCGCAGCGTCCACATCGTCGCGGGATCGACATGCGCATAGTTGACGAGGCCGGCATCGTCATCGTCCTTCTTCACGACGGTCCCCGCGAGCATCAGGGCCTGCCGGGCCGCCGCGGCCACGGCAAAGCGCGGGTGCCCGGTCGTCCGTTGCAACAGAGTCAGGTACTCCACGTCCTGCTGTCCACGCCGGTAGCTCTTGAGCCGCACGCTCGCCACAGGTTCGCGCGCCCCAGCAGGCGCCGGATAGAACAGCGACAACGGATCGGCGGTGATCCACGATTCGGGTTTGCCGACGGTCTGCCACGGCACCACGCCATCCGCGCCCAGGCACCATGTGTCGATGCACCAGGCGGCCGGCTGCACGTTGGCGTCCTGGATTTGATTCGACGAGCCGTAGTTGAAAGTGATCTGGCCGTTCCGCCGTTTGCGGTCCATCACGAGGCGGTTGTATTGCCGAAAAGCTCCGCCGCAGACGTTCACATCGAGCAGGCCGTCGAGGATGTCGCGCTGCCGCTCGGGGTAGGAGATGTCGCAACGAAAGGCCATCGTCGGGCCGCGCGCGCGGCGGTAGGGGGCCACTCCCTCCCGAAACAGCCGCCCGAAATATCGCAGCGCCCAGAAGTCCTGAGTATTCACAGGCTCATCGAATACCCAAGGCGCGGAGCTTTTACTCCATTTGTCTTTTTTGAAGTACACCTTGTTGTTCAGGTAGAACTCGAAGAGGGGCCCGACCCAACCCTTTTCCTGCGCGTGCCGCGCAAACTGGCCGCATGCGTCGGAGAATCCCTTGGCATACTCCGCGTCCAACGCCTGATCCGCCCAATAGCCGCCCTTGAAATGTTTATTCACATCCAGCGGCCAGTTTTCATTCAGCGGCAGGTAAAAGCCATCGACCGGCACGGACTTGCGGGGAAGGTCCGCGAACGCGCTGCCGTCGAGCAGGGGGCCGTAATGCCGGTCGTACTGGTCCCAGTTAAACGCCTTACCGTCCCATTGCGGGGCGCATCCTGTCGCCGGCTCGCCGCGCCAACTGTATCCCAGGCGATTCAGGTTTGTTCGATGGGCGTGGGCCATCCGGTAGTAGGCCAGCTCCTGATCCGGCGGCAGTCCGTAGCAGTTCATCTCCGGCACGAATGACAGGACATCGGGGAGCGTGAAATCCCACACGTGCAGTTCGACGGTGATCTCGGTGGATTCGCCGTCGGCCGACACAGTGAGCTTTCCGCGATGGATGCCCGCATTCGCAGCGTGGGGCACGTATACATCAGCCATCAGGGCGGCGCGGGTCTGCCCTTGAATTGATTCGTCCGCCGCCGGCAGCGAGAAGGTGCCATGCTGCGGCAACAGCGGATCGGGCATCGGTCCCGCCTTCGTATTCACGTGCCGAAACCGGTACATCGCCGAGCGGATCTCTGCATCATCAAATGCCAGCGTCACCGCTGCTGACTTCGCGCGGCCGCTCAGCAGCACCTGAAAGTCGACAAACTCATTCTTCGCCGCGTAAAGCCGAACCGTTTTATCGGCCGCCGACCAGAGGTGGTTCCCACGCAAATAATCCTCCGCCCGCGCCGGCACCATGGCTCCGGTGACGGGATGCACTTTGTCCAGCGCGTCGATCACCGCCACGGCCAGGCCGCTGATTTTGGGGAGGTCGCCTTTCGCATCGAACGGCTTTATCTCCGCCGGCTTCAATTCCACCGACGCCGGCTCTGTCGACGCCGCCACGAGCGCGGTCGCCACGGCTGATAGATTCCCCGCACCGTCCACCGCCCGCACGCCAAGCGTGCCGCGTTGGCCGGCTGTCCAGCCCAGGTCGCGCAGGTGCATCTCCACGCGCTCTGGGGTCTTCGAGGGCGCCGGCATCAGATATTGCGGCACCACGGCCGCCGTGTCCCATGAAAACTGAGCACCGGTGGCGTAACGCGCGATGAATCCGACTACTCCCGCCTTGCCGTGGTCGGCGGGCGTTGCCCAGGTGATGATGGCTTCCCCCGGCGGCAATGCCTCTTTCGATTGCGCGATGTCCCCCGGCCTTTCCGGTTCCTCCCGATCCTCATCGCCGACGGTCACTACAAAATATGGACGTCCATTGCCCTGCTCGTGGCTGAACACGAAACGATTCGGAAACAGCTTCCACTTAAACGCCTCTCCGTTCCGCTCATATTCGCTGCCAACATCGTCCATCAGCACGAACCCATGACTGACGCCCGCCACTCGCGCTGCGATCACGGCGGGGTCCACGGGGATGACCTGCCACCCGGCCTCCTCAGATGATGTTGCGTCGCCAAATCCCCAGATGGTTCCGCCCTGGCTAAATGACGCCGCTAAGATGTCGCTTTCGGGAAATGCCCACCGCGTCTGGTCCTGCTTCGCCCACCGAAAGCTCGACGCTCCCTTCTGACGCGCATAATTTGCGCTGGTCCCTTCGACCCAATCGCTCGCCAACGTGGACACCGTCACCCGTCCAAGGCGCTCGGGCGAGGCGTTCTTTACGTGTAGCTCCGCTCGGCGAATCACCTTGCCGTAGAATGGCTTGGGGTCGATGTCGACGATCGAGAACTCCTGCACTCCTTTCAGTTTGAGGCGCGACGAGCCACCGTTGTTTGAATCCTGCTCCTGTCCGACGGCAGAGACCCATGTGTCCCGGTTGATTTCCGCCTTCACCCGCATATCTGCCAGCGTGGCAGACGCTAACGCCGACGACAGGAAACAGGTCCAGCACGCGCGACAAAGGTGATTGCACATAGCCCTTCAGTACACCACTATGCGTGCGGCGCTTCGATGAAGCCGGCGCGCCCCCTCGTCGCCGGCGTTAAAGTGGTTAAGCTCAATGCAGGTCCACCCGATTCAACCGATAGCGGCGGGGTAGACGCCCCATAATCCCCAGCCGGCATAAACCCGCGTTTTTTTCACGATCGGCTGTCGATGGTTTGGTACAATCCGGGGCTGCGCGAGGAGTTGGCATCTTTTTCCAACCGAACTTGCCGCCGCCGAATGCGTTGTATCAAGGCATCCACGCAACGCCGCTGGCGGTTTAGCCTCGGAATGAATGCGCAAATATC
>JBBRIN010000375.1:0-4748 GCA_038221115.1 Tepidisphaerales bacterium | reverse complement strand
GGGCGAGTTCGATTTGAAAGCCGCCGAGTGCTTTGAGGACGGCTTGACGGCTCACGGCCGGGAGAGAGGCCTTGAGAAGCAGTTGCGTTCCTTCGATTGCGGCCGGATAGGCATTGGCATGGCCATAGTAACGGTCAAAGTGTTCGAGAATGCGCTGCGTGAGCTGATGGGCGTCGGCGGCGCGAACCGTTTTCGCATACAGTTCGGTGGCAGTCGCGAGGGCGGCCTTGTCCGAGGCGCTCAGGGGCGTCTTGGATGAGGGGGCGACGGCGAGCGTCGTGAATGCCAGTTGCACATTCACGAACAGAACTCGCGCGGGGTTAGCCATTTCATGATCGGGATGCGCCGCGATCCATTTGGCGAGGCGATCGACCTTGTCCACGGTCACGCCCTGCTCGAGCTCGAAGGCGAGCAACTCATATTCGGCGGCGACGCCGATCGGTTGATCGGCACGATCAGCGGCCAGCTTTTTCAGTGTATCGACCGCGTCGGCCATGCGGGCGGGCACATGGAGCCGGGCCCGGGCAAGAAGCAGTGTCGTTTGATCGCCGGCCGACTTGGGATATTTAACGAGTACTTCCTGGATGGCGGCTTCGGCTTCGCCCGGGCGATTGGCGGCGAGAAGGGCCGCGGCCTTTTGCTCGAGCACTTTGGACCGCTGAGAATCGGTGAGCGCCTTGCTCTGAAGGAGGCGGTTGGTCAGCGGAAGAACGGCCTCGTGCAGATTGTCGCGGACGAGGGCATCGATCAGCGCGAGCGTCGTGTCGGTGTCGGCAATGTCGCCGCGAAGGGCCCTGAGCATTCGGGTGGCATACGGTTCTTCAGGGGCAAGCGCGACGGTTTTGTCCCAGGCGATGACCGCTTCATTGATGGCGCCGAGCTGATATTGGGTTTTCCCAAGCCAGAGGAAGACCTCGGGATTCTTGGGGTCCGTTTGGGAAGCTTTGCTGAGAAGGTCGCGCGCTCTTTCAAACTCGCCGGCCTCGAACGCGGTTTTGCCTTGCTGATAGGCGGCCGCGGCGTCGGCCTGGGCATAGATACGGGGCGCGGCGGCGGTGGCCGCGGCAAGAATGGCGGCGGCGGCGATTGCGCAGATGGTTCTTCGCATGAATCCCTTTCTCTCGTCGACTGAACGGGCTTGTGCTTGTGGGTTTGACGCGCAACCGGTGGGAAAGTTTCCAGGCCGACGATCGAGACAAGCCGTGGAGAACGGACGCTGGGATTTGCGGACGTTCGGGTATACTTCCTGGGCCTGATCCGGAAACCAGATGGTCAATTTTTGCTGGAGAAAGTGCATGTCCAACCGCTTTTCGCGCCGCGTCGTCTTTGGGGTTTTGCTTTTCAGTCTCTTTCCGGGGGTTTCGGCCGTCAAGGGTGCCGACGATCTGCTGAAGAGCGCGCCCGCGAGCGTCGCACCGACGCCGGATCTGCCGCAGATGTCGCCCGAAGAGATGAAGGCGGTTGGCGAGCGCGCGACCAAAGCCGCCCAGAAGCTGGGGTGGCGGGTCGGATGTCAGGCATGGTCGTTTAACAAGGGCACGTTTTTTCAGGCCGTGGATCAGGTGAACGCGCTGGGCCTTCACTACATCGAGGCGTTTCCGAACCAGGCGGTGAGCGATCAGATCAAGGGAAAGATCGGCCCCGGCCTGAATCCCGAGGAGCGCACGGCGGTCAAGAAAAAGCTGGCGGACGCAGGGGTGATGCTTGGCAGCTATGGCGTCGTCGGTTTTCCGAAGCAGGAAGCAGAGGCCCGGAAGCTGTTGGAATGGGCCCAGGAGATGGGCATCGAGACGATCGTGTCGGAGCCGGATTTCGATCAGGTCGACATGATCGACAAGTTGACCAACGAGTACGGGATCAAGCTGGCGATCCACAATCATCCGGGACCGAAGAACCGTTACTGGAACCCCGACACGGAGCTGAAGATGTTCGAGGGGCGCAGCAAGATGATCGGCTCGTGCTCAGACGTCGGCCATTGGCAGCGCAGCGGCGTGCAGCCGATTGAGGCGCTCAAGAAGCTTGAAGGGCGAATCATCGAGACGCATTTCAAGGATCTGAATAAGTTCGGCGAAACCGGCGCGGTTGACGTGCCCTGGGGCACCGGCACCGGCAATGCCAAGGGCATGCTCGATGAATTTAAGCGCCAGGGCGCGAAGTTCACCTTCCTGGTGGAGTACGAGAACTGGAAGCCGACGCCGCCGCAGCGCGTGCAGCAGATCGCGCATAGCATCGAGTTTTTTGGAAAAACCTGCGAGCAGTTGGCGGGGGACAAGAAGTAATCGCGATGAGCTCATCGTGAGGCACACCGATGGCGGTGCAGTTCGTGATCGGTCGTGCGGGGTCGGGCAAGACGCAACGCTGTTTCAGCGCGATCGTGGATGCGCTGCGCGCCGCGCCGATGGGTCCGCCGATCCTCTGGATCGTTCCCCGGCAGGCGACGTTTTCAGCGGAGCGCGACCTGACGTGCGCAAGCGGGCTTGGGGGATATGTGCGGGCGCGGGTGGTTTCTTTCGAACAACTGGGCCATGAGGTGCTGGCCGAGTGCGGCGGGGGGAGCGTTCCGGAGGTCACCGCGGCGGGGCGGCAGATGATCCTGGGGCACCTGCTTCGGCACAACGCGGGTGAGCTGAAGTATTTCAAGAACGTAGCGAAACATCCGGGCCTCGCGGCAAAGTTGGATGCGACATTCGGCGAGCTGGAGCGCGCGGGGAAGGACGCGAGGGATCTGGATGTGCTGTTGCGTGACATGCGCGCGGATGGTGACGACGGCGCCTTGCTCGACAAAGTGCATGACCTGCACCTGATTTACAACGCATACACTGCCTACCTTGGAGCGGAGCGATTCGACCAGCACCAGCGGCTGATGCACGTATTGAAGTGTCTTGGCGAATCACATCTGTTTCGTGACGCAGTAGTGTACGTCGATGGGTTCATCGACTTCAGCGAGTACGAGCGGCGCGTGCTCGCGCGGCTTGGGCGCGTTTGCCGCCGGGTGGAGATCACGCTGGCGATGGATCCTAAGAGCGATCTGCTGACGCAGCCGGACTTGTATCCTGACGAGCTAAGCCTGTTTCACCCAGTGGAAATGGCCTACCGGCGGCTACGGATCACGCTGCGGGATGAGGGTGTCCCGGTGGACGAGCCTGCGGTGGCGCTGCCGCACGCGCATCGGTTCAAGACGCCAGCCCTGCGCGAGGTGGAGCGGGTGGCATTTGAGCGACGCGAGGGGATCCGAACGCGAGTTGCACCGGATGGGGTCGAGCGGGTCGAAGCACCGAATCGCGCCGCCGAGGTTGACGCGGCGGCGCGGCGGATCAGGCAGTTGCTCAGGAACGGATTCCGGATGCGCCAAGTCATCGTTCTGGTCCGCGACATGGAGCCGTACCGCGATTTGATCAACGCCAGCTTCGCCGAACATGGCATTCGATACTTTCTAGACCGTCGGCGCGAGACGGCTCATCACCCGCTGCTGCAATTCGTTCGCGCGGTGCTGATGATCGCGCAACAGGCGTGGCCGCACGAGTGGCTGATGACGTTGCTCAAGACCGGCCTGACGGGGCTGGGGCCTTCAGATGCCGACGAGCTGGAAAATTACGTCCTGCGGCATCGCATTCGAGGGGCGATCTGGGAGGCGGCCGAGCCATGGGCGTTTCATGAGACCGCGCTGCTGAGGAATGAGGAAGAGATGGGGGGAACGCGCTCTCATCAGGAGGTCCAAGGATTTAGTGCGGACGCCGCTCGGCGCACGCTGGCTGATGCATTGCAGCCCTTCATCGCTGCCACCCGCGGCGGCGCTTCCGTTCGGAAGATCGTTACGGCGCTGTTTGAGTTGATCGAACGATTTCCAGTGCGCCGCACGCTGGCGAACTGGATGGCGCAGGCCAGGGCGGCGGGTGAATTCGAGCTGATGATCGAGCACGAGCGCGTGTGGGCGGAGCTGAGTGGATTGTTCGATCAGATGGTTGAGCTGCTCGGGGATGAGTCAGTGGGGCTTGCCGGTTTTCAGGAAGTGCTGGAGGCGGGGCTGGAGCAGTTTGACCTGGCGCTGACGCCGCCGACGGTGGATGAGGTGATCGTCGGACAGGTGGATCGGACAAGGCCGCCGTCATCCACTCGGGCGGTGTTGGTCCTGGGGTTGAGCGAAGGGTGTTTTCCGGCGGTTCCGCGCGAGGATTCGGTGCTGACGGATTCGGACCGGCGCGTGCTCGGCGAGCGGGCGCTACACGTGGCCCCTGCCAGCGATCGACGGTTGCTCGATGAAAACCTGTGGGGTTACTTGGCATTTACCTGCGCGTCGGACCTGCTGTATCTGAGTCGGCCACGCAGCAACGAAGCGAACCGGCCGCTGGGGCCGTCGGTTTTCTGGCAGCGGATTGAGCGGATGTTCCCGGGGCAATCGATGATCGCGTTGCCGCAGGAGACGCGGGATGACCCGGCGCTGATTGCGACGCCGAGACAACTCGTCGCATCGCTCATGCGATGGGTGCGGCGGAAGGACGGGACGCATTTGCCCGAACCAGCGGACGCACCGTGGCCCCGGCTATACCAATGGCTGGCGACGCACGCGTGCGATCAGGAAGGGCTTGATCGCTGCCGGTATGGGGCTTGGCGGGCGCTGGGGCACGTGAACCAGGCGGCGCTGACGCCGGAGATCGCGCGGCAGATGTTCGCATCGCCATTGACGGTGGGTGTGGCGCAGCTGGAGACGGTCGCGAGTTGCGCATTCAAACATTTTCTCGGATATGGGC
>JBBRIN010000374.1:0-4756 GCA_038221115.1 Tepidisphaerales bacterium | reverse complement strand
CCGGGTCATCGTACCTCAACTCGAAGCGTTCGGCTCACCTTGATCGATGGCGTGTCGCTGCCATTTTGATTCTCGGCGGCTACACTTTTCGCACATGTTCGGCTCTCACCTGTCCATCACCGGCGGCCTTCACAACGCTCTGCTGCGCGCCGAGGAACTAGGCTTCGATACGACGCAGATCTTCACCAAGAACCAGCAACAATGGCGTTGCCCGCCGCTACCCGAGTCTGCCGCCGCGGAGTGGTGTTCCCACTGCACGCGCCTCGAGATCACTCAAACCGTCAGCCACGACAGTTATCTGATCAATCTCGCGTCGCCGGACGAGGCGCTTCGCCGCAAGAGCATCGAGTTGTTCATCGAGGAGCTTCGCCGCTGCGTGACGCTGAAGATTCCGTATCTGGTGACGCACCCGGGCGCGCACATGGGCGAAGGTGAAGCCAAGGGACTCGAGCGGGTGGCGAGGTCGCTGGATGAAATCCACGCGGCGCTTCCGTTGAAGCAGAACGGCAGGGGGGATCATGTGGTGGTGACCTGCCTGGAGATCACGGCGGGGCAAGGCTCATCCTTGGGATATAAATTGGAACATCTCGCGGAGATCATCGCCAAGGCGAAGCATCCCGATCGGCTCGCCGTCTGCCTCGACACGACTCATCTTTTCGCGGCGGGATACGATTTCCGCGGCCGCAAGTACGCCAAGTTCATGAAGCAGGTGGATGACACGATCGGCGTGGATCGCATCAAGGTCCTGCATCTGAACGATTCCAAAAAAGACCTCGGGTCGCGAGTCGATCGCCACGAGCATATCGGCCGCGGCACGATCGGGCTGGAGGGGTTTAAGCCGTTCGTGCGGGACAAGCGGTTCAGGAATACGCCGAAGATTCTGGAGACGCCGAAAGCGAAAGATGAGCAGGGGCGGGATTGGGATGCGGTGAATTTGGAAATTCTAAAATCGCTTATTTGATGTCGTTCCCGTGGTCAGTGGGCTCCGTGGCCGCCTCCCGCCAGTGCCCGCAGCACGGTGAAGAGCGCCTGCGTGCCGTCCTTGCCCCTCCCATCCGCCTGCGCTGCGGTGAAGAGTTGATGCACCAAGCCCGCCGCCAGCACCGGCGTCTTCGATTCCCCCGCCGCCTGCATTACCAGGCGCAGATCCTTTTGCTGCAGGTCGATGGTAAAGCCCGGCGCGAAGTCTGACTTGATCATCTTCGGCCCCAGGTTCGCCAACTGCCAGGATCCCGCGGCGCCGCCGGCCAGCGCCTCGATGGTCTTGGCCAGGTCGAGGCCGTTCTTTTCTGCAAACGCCAGCGCCTCGCATACGGCGAGGTTGGTGACGCTCACCAGGATCTGGTTCACCAGTTTGGTGAGCTGTCCGGTGCCGGATAGGCCGCAGTGGGTGATGGTCTTCCCCATGCATTTAAGCAGCGGCAGGGCGGTGGCAAACGCGTCGGCGTCGCCGCCCACCATGATGGAGAGCGTTCCGTTCCTGGCTCCTACGTCGCCGCCACTCACCGGGGCGTCCAGGAGTTTCGCGCCCTTTGCGGCGACCATCTCGGCCACGCGACGGGTCGCCGATGGCGAGATGGTCGAGTGATCCACCAGCACCATTCCGTCGCGGACCACCTCAATGACTCCGCCGGGTCCGAGCACGACGGCCTCCACATCCGGCGTGTCCGTCACACAGACGAATACGACATCAACCCCGCGCGCCGCCTCCGCCGCCGATGATGCCCAGCGCGCGCCGCGCTCCAGCAGCGCGTTTGCTTTCCCCTTTGTCCGCGTATGCACCGTCAGCTCATGCCCGGCGCTGAGCAGATGCCCGGCCATGGGTTCGCCCATGATGCCCAATCCGATAAACGCAACGCGCATCAACAACCCCTTGGCACGGTTCAGCGCCCGTGGCTTGGTTTGAGGAATCCTTACTTGGTCACGTACAAAACAATCAACGCCACATTCGCCAGCAGGGAGACCAGCGCGATGATGGCGAACGCCAGGACTGTTGGATTAGAAAAAACGCCCGGCTCGGCTGGCTCGGCGGGGGGCTCCATGTCGATGGTTTCGCCGCTCTCCTCTTCCATCTTGGCGAGGCCTTCCACGTCGACAGCACGGCGCGCGTGGGTCGGGGGCTCGCCGCGCCGCACGGCCCGCAGATCCTCGAGCATGTCCGACGTCGACTGGTAGCGCTCTTCGCGCTTCTTGGCCATGGCGACGTCGACGATCTCGCCGATGCCGGCTGATAATTCGGTGTTTACGTGGTCGGCCGGCACGAGCGGCTGCTTCAGGTGCTTGTGCATCACGGCGCTCGGAGAATCGCCTTCAAACGGCGGCCGACCGGTCACCAGGTGATACATCGTCGCGCCAAGCGAATAGATGTCCGCGCGAAAATCGATGTCGACATCGCCGCGAATCTGCTCCGGCGAGATGTAGTACGGCGTGCCATAAGCCTTGCCGGCCTCGCTCTCCGCCGCTTCCTTGTCGTCGGCCGCGCGAGCCAGGCCCAGATCGGTCAGCTTGGCGACGTGCTGCGGGGTCAGGATGATGTTCTTCGGCTTCACGTCGCGGTGGATCAAGCCGCGCGCGTGCGCGTGCTCGAGGGCTTCGCAAATCTGGATGATCACGTCCAGCGCATCCGCCTCGGTGAACTTGCGGCCCCGGCCCTGCGGCGGCGCAGCCATCTCGTCGTATAGCGTCAGCCCCTCGATGTACTCCATCACGAAATAGTGATACCCGGCCGGCGCCTGCGCCACGTCGATCGCCTGCACGATATTATTGTGAGACAGCTTGGCCGCGGCCTTCCCCTCCTTATAGAAGCGGTCGACGAATTCGACGTTCTCGCTCATCTTCTTCGGCAGCACCTTGATGGCCACGATCCGGTCCAGCGAGAGCTGCCGCGCCATGAACACGCGCGCCATCGCCCCCTTGCCCAACTCGCTGATCAGCTCGTACCCCGGGATCTTTGATTGCTTGCTGCGATCCTCCACCAGCTTGCGAATCCGCTTGGCCTGGTTGGCGGTGATGAATTGATGCTCGACGAGCAGATCGCCGAGGCTTCGCTGATTGGGATCGGACGATTGCTTCTGCTGCTCGCGGCAGAACGTGATTTCGGTGGGCGTCACCAGCCCCGATTCCAGCGCCACCCGCCCCATCTCGGTGTCGAGGTTGGCGGCCACCCCAGCGGCATTGCTATCGGAAGAAGCCATTCTTGGCCCGTCGTTGCGGTAAGTGTAACAACCCCGAACCCTTGGAACACTAAGATTGCCGCACGCGACTGTCAAGGCATTTTAGCAGCGAAAGTCTTACCCACCACCAGCGTTAGGGGACGATCATAGCCGCCTCCCCTTCCGGTGGTGCCGGCGCACTCGCGGCCGTTTCCCTATATTGACTCTCCGCGACCGCGCGGTAAAACTTCAACTGCGAACACGGTGGCCGTAGCTCAGTTGGTAGAGCTCCAGGTTGTGGTCCTGGATGTCGCGGGTTCGAGTCCCGTCGGTCACCCATTTAACCAGTTGCCAGTTGTTGGTTGCCAGTTGCCAGTGAAGACGCGGCTCCCCGCATTTCACTGGCAACTAACAACTGGCAACTGGCAACTTTTTTTCCCCCATGTTGACCAAACGCATCATCCCCTGCCTCGACGTCGACCGCGGCCGCGTGGTGAAGGGCGTCAAATTCTTCGACCACGTCGATGCCGGCGACCCCATCGAGCAGGCCAAGCGCTACCAGGACGCCGGCGCCGACGAGCTTGTCTTTTACGACATCTCCGCCAGTCACGAAGGCCGCGGCATCATGGCCGACCTCGTCTCCCAGGTCGTCGAGCAGGTCTTCATGCCCCTGACCGTTGGCGGCGGCATCCGCACCCTCGATGACGCCACCCGCCTCATTCAGGCCGGTGCCGAAAAAGTCAGCCTCAACTCCGCCGCAGTCAAAAACCCCCAGCTCCTCGCCGACGTCGCGCGAAAGTTCGGCCGCTGCGCCACCGTCCTCGGCCTCGACGCCAACCGCGTCACCGAAGCCGGCGTCGAGCACTGGTACGTCTTCGTCAACGGCGGCCGCGTCAACACCGGCATCAAAGTCATGGACTGGGTCAAGCAAGCCGAATCGCTCGGCGCCGGCGAAATCGTCCTCAACGTGATGAACGCCGACGGCACCAATGCGGGTTATGACCTGGAGATGACCGCCGCCGTATCCGATGCCGTCCACATCCCCGTCGTCGCCAGCGGCGGCGCCGGCTCGCCCCAACACATGCTCGATGTCCTCACCACCGGCCACGCCGACGCCGCCCTCGCCGCCAGCATCTTCCACTTCGGAACCTACACCGTCTCGCAGGTCAAACATTTCCTCCATGACCACGGCGTCGCCATGCGGCTTCTCTAAGTCCGGGTTTGCATTCCCCGCCTTCAGCACTCCAAATTGAATCGAAAAACTGCCCATGCCCCTCACTTCCAAACTCTGCGCCCTCGCCTTCTCCTTCGCCCTCTCCACCCTTACCGGCTGTACCAAGTTCGAGTCCCTCAATGCCGTCGTCCCCCATTGCGCCCTCCGCACCACAGGCATCCCCTACGGCCAACTCCCCCGCCAGAAGCTTGACGTCTACTCCCCCCGCAACCCCGCGCCCAACGCCGCTCCCGCTCCCGTCATCGTGTTCTTCTATGGCGGCTACTGGATGTACGGCGAGCGCGCCGACTACGCCTTTGTCGGCCAAGCCCTCGCCTCCCGCGGTTTCATCGTCGTCATCCCCGACTATCGCCTCTATCCCTCCGTCACT
>JBBRIN010000373.1:0-4757 GCA_038221115.1 Tepidisphaerales bacterium | reverse complement strand
CATGTCCTCTTTGCGGCAGGTGGGGAGCAGGAGGAGAAGCAGGAACGTCGTGGCACGGGCGTCTCGCCCGTGTCTATTCAACTTTGACGGGATATATTTGCGATTGAAGAACATGTTGCTTGCTCATTGAAGTAAGAACCCGGGCGGCACGCCCTTGCCACGACCCATCATCGTTGGACCTCGGCTACGGAGAGAGGCGTCAGGGTCTCTAAAAAATGTCTCGTGTCGTCGAGCTTGAATCTGGGGTCGGCGGCCTCGATGACTAGGAAGAACCGATCGCGACTCGCGAGTTGAAAGCTGGGGACGTTGAAGACCGGGTGGTAGGGCTGGGGCAGACGGTTCAGCGCCAGCATTCCGAAGACCGCCGCAAACGCCGCGCCGAGGACGGTCATTTCGAACGTGATCGGGATCCATGTGGGCCAACTATTGAGAGGGCGGCCGGCGACGTTGAGCGGGTAGCTGATGACGTTGGCGTAGTACTGCATGAAAAAGCCGCCGAGCCCACCGACGATGCCGCCGATGAGGACGAGGAGCGGCACGCGCGTGCGCCGGAAGCCGATGGCCTCGGCGAGCCCGTGAACGGGGAAGGGGGAGAAGGCGTCGAGGCGGCGGAAGCCGGCGTCGCGCGTTTTGTGCGCGGCGGTCAGCAGGTGCTCGGCGGAGCCGAACTCCGCCAACAGGCCGTAGATTGCTTCCGTCTTCACCATGCGGCCCTTTCCATGGTCACTCCGTTTGCGTCCACAGCTGCTCTTCATCCATGGCCGAAACGGCCAACTCGTGCGGTGCCACGGGGTGCTCGTCATGGCCGGCCGCTTCGTCCTGTTGCTCTTTGACCAGCTCGCGCATCTCGAAGATCGAGATCACCGGGAGGAATCGAATGAAGACGAAGAACATGCAGAGGAACAACCCGATGGTTCCGATGAAGGCGGCCCAGTCCCAGCGCGTGGGGTAGTACATGCCCCAGGCCGAGGGCATGTAATCGCGATGCAGGCTGGTCACGACAATGACGTAGCGTTCGAGCCACATGCCGACGTTGATGATGAGGGAGATGACAAAGAGAACGGGAACCCAGCGGCGGATGCGGCGGAACCAGAGCAGTTGGGGGACGAGGACGTTGCAGAAGATGAGGGCGGCGTAAGCAGCGCGGTAGGGGCCCAGCGCGCGGTTGACGGCCATGTATTGCTCGTAGGGGTTGCCGCTGTACCATCCCATGAAGGCTTCGATGGCGTAGCCGTAGGCGACGATGAGGCCGGTGACGAGCATGAGTTTGGCGCAATTGTCCAGGTGCCGAAGCGTGATGAAGTCGCGCAGGCCGTAGAAGTAGCGGAGGGGGATGGCGAGCGAGAGGACCATGGCGAAGCCGGAAAAAATAGCGCCGGCGACGAAGTAGGGGGGGAAGATGGTGGAGTGCCAGCCGGGGACTTGCGCGGCGGCGAAGTCCATGCCGACGATGCTGTGAACGGAGATGACCAGCGGGGCGGCGAGTGCGGCGAGCAAGAGATAGGCGGTCTGATAGCGGTGCCAATGGCGTGCCGAGCCGCGCCAGGCGAGGGCGAAGATGCCGTAGAGAATCCTGCCGGTGGGTCGGCGCGAGCGGTCGCGCAGCGTCGCCAGATCGGGCACGAGGCCGACGTACCAGAAGAGAAACGACACCGTGGCGTAGGTGCTCACGGCGAAGACGTCCCAGATGAGCGGGCTGCGGAACTGCGGCCAGAGAAGCATTGTGTTCGGATAGGGAAAGAGCCAATAGAAAACCCACGGCCGGCCGAGGTGAAGCAGGGGGAAGAGGCCGGCGCAGGCGACGGCAAAGAGAGTCATCGCTTCGGCGAAGCGGTTGATGCTGGTGCGCCAATCCTGGCGGAGCAGCAGCAGGAAGGCGGAGATGAAGGTGCCGGCGTGCCCGATGCCGATCCACCAGACGAAGTTGACGATGGCGAATCCCCACGCGACGGGGACGTTGACGCCCCAGATGCCGACGCCGCGGGCGAGGAGATAGCCGATGGAGGTAATGAGGAGCATGACAAGGCAGAAGGTGCTGATGAACGCGAACCACCAGAGGCGGCTGGTTTTTCGAGTCAGGACGATGGCGCTGATCTTGTCCGTGACCGAGCCGTAGGTGTGGCCGGGCGCGAGGACATCCAGGGTGTCGCGCGGAGGAGACGGGTTGGTGGGGACGGCGCTCATCAAACTATAGGGTTGTCATCCTGGGATTAGGATTTCTCACCCGCGCTAGATAGGTCGTGCGGGGTTTTGTCGTGAGCTCTTCAAGGAGACTGTAGTCGTGTGGCTCAGCCTTGAGGCGCGCGACCTGACTCGACGGGTCATTGAGGTCGCCGAAGACGATGGCTTCAGTGGGGCAAGACTGCTGGCAGGCGGTTTCCAGCGAGTCCAGTAATCGCTTGCTTGTTTCTCGAAGCTGGCGGGCGAGCTGGTCTTTATCATCGCCGGCGCGACTGGCGCGGAGACTTTCCTCCAGGCGGACTTGAACTTTCTCCATTTCGATGCGGGTGCTATTGATACGCTGGATGCAGTAGGTGCATTTTTCCATCACGCCGCGGCTGCGCACCGTCACCTCGGGGTTGCGCATGAGTTTGAGGCTTTCGGTGGTGTGGTCCTGGTACTGGAAGAAGTTGAATCGGCGGACCTTGTATGGGCAGTTGTTCGAGCAATAGCGGGTGCCGACGCAGCGGTTGTAGACCATGTTGTTGAGGCCCTCGTCATCGTGGACAGTCGCGCCGACGGGGCAGACCAGCTCGCAGGGGGCGTTCTCGCAGTGCATGCAGGGGATCGGCTCAAAGTAGACTTCGGGATTGTCCAGTGCGCCGGCGTAGTAGGTGTCGATGCGGAGCCAATGCATCGCGCGGCCGCGAGAGACCTCATCCTTGCCGACGATGGGGATGTTGTTTTCGGCCTGACAGGCGACGATGCAGGCATTGCAGCCGATGCACGAGTGCGTGTCGATCGACATGCCCCAACGGTGTTTTTGCGGGTTGGATTGAGCGGTGTAATCCCATTCGGGGAAAAGTTGGAGCGCGATCCGCTTAGGTGGGTGATCGGGCTTCTGGTCGGTCAGCTCTTCCTGGTCCAATCGTGCGGCGAAATCCGGATCTGACTTAAACTCATCCAGCGTTGCGACGCGGATCAGCTTTCTGTTTTGCAGGGAATGATCCGCATCGTGGGGATCGCCGGCTTTGGCGATGACGTGCGCCTCAAGGACATGATCGAGGCGTCGCTCCTCATCGCTTTGGAATGTGTGGATGGCGATCAGGCGATAGGTAGCGCCGGTCTTTGTGACCTGTACGCCGGTTGCGAACTGCTGATGTGGGGCCGTGCGCAGTCGGTAGGCGTTGAAGCCGAGCGTCGACTTTTCGGTGCCGCCGACGCGTCCGGCGCGTGAGCGGCCATAACCGAGCGGCAATGTCACGGTGTCGTCGGGGTGGCCGGGAAAGACCAGGACCGCGGCATCGAGGTTTCTCCCGTCCGCGGTGATGGTGATCATATCGCCGGTACTGAGGCCGAGGCGCTCGGCGGTGCGGGGGCTGATATATGCGGCGTTGTCCCAGGTCAGGTGATTAAGCGGTTTGGGGAGCTCTTGGAGCCAGCCGTTGTTGGCGAAGCGGCCGTCGTAAGCGGAGGGATCGGGGCGGAAGATCAGGTCGAATCCGGGGGAGGCGGCGCCGAGATCGAGCTTTGTTTTATTCGGAGTGAGGTCTGCGATGGGGGTGGCGGCGCTGCCTTGGACGACGCCCTTCTGCAGCGCGGCTTTCCACCATTGCTCAAAGTCGCCGGCTTGGTGCTGCGCGGCCCAGTGCCGGCGGACGAGCTCGTGGCCGGATAGATCGCCGTCCCCGGCAAGCATCGCCAGGATCTCATAAGGAGATTTGCCCTGATAGAGCGGCGCGATGAGCGGCTGAATGATGGAGACGGTGCCGTTGAAGGCCTTGATGTCGCCCCAGAATTCCAGGTAGTGCGCCTGCGGGAGGTGCCAGTGACAGAGGTAGCCGGTCTCGTCGGTGTACTCGCCCAGATGGATGCGGAAGGGCACCTGCTGGAGTGCCGCCGTGAAGTTGAGATCGACCGGGGCGGTATAGACGGGATTGCCACCCAGGATCACCAGCGTTTGGACTTTGCCGGCACGGATGTCATCGACCAGCGCCGCGATGGAGTCGGCCGGTCCCTGGCGATCTTGAGACGCCTGCTGGATATGAACGGACGGGTGGGCATCAATGGGTTCAATGAACGTAACCGTGCTTCCGACATTCCCGAGGGCGGCGTTAAGGGCGAAGGCGAGGGCGTGGACTTCGGGGCTCTGACATTCCCCGGCAATGACGAGTGATTTGCCTTTGGAGGAGGCAAGATCGGCGGCAACGTGTTGCGCCCAATCGATCGCATGTCGGGGGAGGCCGACAGCGGGCACTTCGATCGACGTGCCCACCGTGGTGGCGATGACCGCAGCAAGATGAGCAATCTGGGAAGGCTTCAGCGGCAGGCGATGATCCGCCATGCCGCCGGTGATGCTCGGCGTGCTTTCGGCCACGTACAGGCGGTTCATCGTGAGCGATTTCGGATCGAGCTTCCGACCGCGCTCGTCGATCGTCCGGATGCGGCGTCGGTCGGTGAATTGCCGGGCGTAACGGAGATGTCCCGGCTCCGTGGAAAGGAAGTCGGCGTCCAGCGAGAGGATGACGTCGGTCTTGTCGAGATGGTAGACGGGCTCCAACTTCTTACCGAAGGCAAGCATGGATCCGGCATGAATG
>JBBRIN010000372.1:0-4762 GCA_038221115.1 Tepidisphaerales bacterium | reverse complement strand
AGCGCCGCCGTCAGCCCCTTATATCCCCCGGTCGCCACGTAATCGTCATACCAATACAGCTTCCGCTTCGACACGTCATCCGGAATTCGTTTCAGCAGCACAGGCTCAGTGAATGCCATAATATTTTTGCGAAGTCGCGGGTGCCCGAAGGACGACCGACTACTTCCCTTTCTCTTCCAACGTCTTCTTGTCCACGACCACTTCGTCGATCACCGTCCGCCTCAGCTTCAGATCCGGGTTCTCCGGATGCGGCACTTCCTGCACCGTCTCCTTCTGATACACGACCTGGTTCTCCGGATCGCCCAGCGCCTGCTTCTCCGCCTCCGCCTCGACGGTGGTCTGCACCGCCTTCTTCACATGGCCCACTTGTCGGCCAAGCCACTGCCAGAATCCCGGTGCATCCTTCGCGGCCATAATCTACTCCGAAGGCGTTTTGCTCTTGCCTTCTTCTTTCGGACCCACTGGAAA
Organism: Tepidisphaerales bacterium; assembly: GCA_038221115.1. Taxonomy (GTDB): domain Bacteria; phylum Planctomycetota; class Phycisphaerae; order Tepidisphaerales; family Tepidisphaeraceae; genus JANXVV01. The sequence goes on along the minus strand of JBBRIN010000372.1, from coordinate 4,294 downwards.
ACCGTGCGCCTGGGGCTCGTCAGCGGGACGCTTAACCCAGTGACGCAGAAGCAGAAAAGCCAGCATGACCCAAGCCGGAAACCCTAAGCAGCAAGCCGCGCCTATCCAGTCGCTGACATTGTGCAGGGGCATCTGGCTCCTATGTGTTCGATTCTACTCCTGACCCACCGGCATCGCATCCGGCACCGCACCCGTCGTCGGATCATACAACTCGATAAATTTCTGCACGTCCTTCACGGTACGCTCGCTGTGCCCGAACGTCAGCATCGCCGCATCAGCCTTTTTCGCATCGAAGCCCAGCGCGGCGCGTTCATACGCCGCCACCATCATCCCCGTCCGCCGCACTCCCTGCGCACAATGCACCAGCACCGGCTGCCTTTCCTTCTGCTCCACCAGCTCCACAAACGCCTTCACCTGTTCGCCGCTTGGCCACCCCCCGAGACGAATCGGCAAATTCACCACTTCAACCCCATGCCCCCGGCAATACGCCTCCTCGCTCACAAACGGCTCCTTTTTCTGCTCCCTCTCATCAATCAATCGCACGACCGTCCGCGGCTTCACCCGCCTCACCGCATTCTCAAACTGCCGCTCCGTCCTCACCCCATCCCGATACAAAACCCCCTCCTTCACCGTCGCCAGATGATACGTATCAAACCGCAACCACCACACACCCGCGCCCACGACGAGCAACACCGCGCCAATCCCAATCATCCATCCCATTCGCATCGTCATCCACAATCCCACCCGCTTCTCCGGTCCCCTCCTCCGGTACTCCGGGGGAGGGATAGGGTGGGGGTTCGCAGTCCCAAAAGCCCTGCACGATCAACCCACCGCGCCTGCCTCCTCACCCATCATTTCTCTTCTCCGCGGCTTCCTTCGCGCTCCTTCGCGCCTTCGCGTACTCTTCAACCCGAAACTCGCTAATGCCCCTCCTCCCAATTCACCGTAGGATCCCGATACGCATGCGGATCCTCCGGCAATGAATCGATCAGCCGCTCCATCCCCTCCCCCGTGATATCCTCATGCAGCACGTCATTGCACAGCGCCGCCGGCGCCGTCCCGCACGATCCCAGGCACTCGTATTCCACCAGCGTGATCTTCCCATCCGCCGTCGTCTCTCCCAGCTCCACCCCCAGCTTCTGCTTCAGCCGCTCCGTCACTTCGTTCGACCCGCAGATCTCACACGACAGCGACCGGCACACCGCCACCAGATACTTCCCCTTCGGCTTCAGCCAATACTCCTCATAAAACGACGCCGTATCCAACACTTCCGCCGGCGCCAGCCCCAGAAACTCCCCGACCTCCTCCAGTGCCTGCGTCGGCAGCCACCCATGCGCATGCTGCACCGCGTGCAACACCGGCAGCAAACACGCCCGCTTGGTCGGATATCGCGGGAAATATTTCCCCGCCAGGCCGAGCTTCATCTCCTCCGTCAAATACGGCTCCGCCCGCCGCTCCACCACTGCCGTCCGACGATTTTCAACGAGCCAAGCCATGTCGATGTCCGTCCTGCTTTTTGATCCATCCAATCCAACAAGCTGCCGGATGATAAGCCCACCGCCCAAAACCTCAACTCCAACGCCTCTCCGATCATTCCCCCAACGACATCTCCCATCCGGTGTTATAAAATCACCGTCACCTCTACTTCCACCCGGAGCCCGCCATGAACCTCACCCGCCGCCACTTCCTCTCCACCACCGCCTCCCTCGCCGCCGCAACAACCGTCTTCACTCCCAAACTCTTCGCCGACGCCGCCCCCACTCCCACCCTCAAAGGCAAACTCCGCAAGGCGATGATCCTCGACAAGCTCACTCCCGCCACGCTTCAACCTCTCAAGGATGCCGGCTTCGACGGCTGCGAAACCCGCGACATCGTCCCGGATGACCAGGCCGCCGAAAAGCGCAAGCTCGTCGAGTCCCTTGGCCTTCGCGTTCACTCGGTCATGCGCGGCTGGATGTCCTTCAACAGTGAAGACCCCGCCAAGGTTGCCGAAACACTCGAACTCACCCGCATGGCCCTGCGCTGCGCCCACGTCTACGGCTCCGACGCCATCCTGCTCGTCCCCTGTCGCATCGGCGGCGTCGATATGCCCCTGCCCGCCGACGTCCAGATCGAGTTCGACGAAAAGACCGGCCACATCTCCCGCATCGCCAAGTCCGGGAACGAGAAGTACGGCAAGTACATCCAGCAACAAAACTACGCCACCGACTCCTCGCGCGCCGCCGTGGAGAAGCTCATTCCCCTCGCCGAAGAATTGAAGGTGATCATCGGCCTGGAAAACGTCTGGAACAACCTCTGGCTCTCCCCGGCCCTGTACCGCAACTTTGTCGCCTCCTTCAATCACCCCTACGTCCGCGCCTACTTCGACATCGGCAACCACGTGAAGTACGCCCCGCCCGAGCAGTGGATCAAGACCTTGGGCAAAGGCATGATCTGCAAGCTCCACATCAAGGATTTCAAGATCGACGTTGCCAACAAACAAGGCGGCAAGTTCGTCCACCCCCGCGACGGCGACATAAATTGGCCCGCGGTCCGCCAGGCCCTGTCCGACATCGAGTACGACGGCTGGGCCAGCATCGAAGACGGCCGGCTGCCGCTGGATGAATTTGCCAAACGGTTTGATCTGATTGCCGCCGGGAAATGAGAAAAAACCGGGACGGGGACGGTTTTAGTTCATGGCATCCGTCCCCGTCGCGGTTTCCGTACTCGCCTGCCCACCGCCCGCGCCATCACTCCGCAGCCGCCTTCACCGCCGCCCCCGCTCCGGCTCCGACGCTAACATCCCCAGCGCCGCCCAAGCCGTTCCCCAATGGACGTAGACTCCCTCCAGCGATGCGTTCCGCGCCGGCTTCGTCGTCGCCGCGTGAAACGTCCCCGCCGGCACCGTCCAGCCGCCGTCCTCTCGCTGCGTCTTCAGGAGGAACGTCAGTCCGCGCCGCACCGCCTCCGACTCTCGCCCGACGCCCGCCACCCCCAGAGCATACAAACTTTGCCCCGTCGCAAATGCGTCGCTCCTTCCCACGCCGTCTTTCGCCACCAGCACGCTCCATCCCCCATCCTTGTTCTGTTTCGCAAGCAGTCCGTCCACCCGTCCCTTCACCAGCGCCGGTTCGCCGATCCGCTTCTCCATCAGCACTCGCACGACGTACCATTCGTTCAGCGACACCGCCCGCGGCGAACCATCTCCCATCTTCTTCAAGTACGCCAACCCGCGCTCCCGCGCCTTCGGCATCGCCTCGTCGTTCTGCTTGATCAGCTTCGTCAACGTCGTCGACGCCGACTTCCGCGGATCGTCCCGTGTGCCATCCCCCGTCATCCACCCATCCCGCGCCGCCATCGCCAGAAGCGCCCAAGCCGTCCCGATTTCACCGGGGTTCTGCGACTGCCCGCCCGGCTCCCAGTGCCCGTCGTCCTGTTGCGCCGCCAGCAGGTGCTTCAACACGTTCTCATACGGGTCCGCCGTCCGATCCCCCTTCGACGGCCGCCGCATCCACGTCGACTCCTTCGCCGTATCCCGCGACAACAGCAACTGCGACAGCGTATCCGCCCCCTGACTCGCCCCTCCCTCGCTGGCCGACACCACCATCCCCAGCGCCCAGTTCGTCCACTCGTTGAGCTTTCGCGCGTCCACGTCAAATCCCGCCCGCCGCGCATCGCGGTGCGACCAGATCAAAAAGGTCGTCTGGTGGCACGTCACGCACCCCCGCTGCTCGATCCACTCGACCCCGCGCGCCTCTACGAACTTCAACGCGTGCTCGACGGCGTTTCGAACCGCAACTGCGTCCACCGCTGGTTCCCCCGCCTGCGCCACGATTCCCACCAGCGACCAGAACACTCCCAAAATCAGAAACCAAGCGCGTCCCATAACCGGCTCCATTCATCCCATGCTTCATACCGTTGTCTTCGCCCCGCGTCGCCAAGGGAAATGAACGCCCCGTCGCGAAGTGTTGCGCGCCCGCCTACTGCTCCCGCTCCACCACAAACCTCGCCAGCGCCGCCAATCCTCCCCCCGCCGGCCCCAGAGGCTCCAGCAGCTTCAACGCCTCCGATAAATGCTTACGCGCCTCTGTCTTGCTCGCCTCTAATCCGATCAGCACCGGATAGGTATTCTTCCCCGCCCCCTGATCCTTCCCCGTCGCCTTCCCCATCTGCTCCGGCGTGCTCGTCACGTCCAGCACGTCGTCCACGATCTGAAACGCCAGGCCCAAATGATTTCCGAATTTCGTCAGCGCGTCGAGCTGATCTACACTCGCGCCGGCGGCGATTGCGCCCATTCGGCACGCGGCGGTCAGCA
>JBBRIN010000371.1:0-4778 GCA_038221115.1 Tepidisphaerales bacterium | reverse complement strand
GGCGCGTCGCGATGGGGTCAACGGGCTTGGCCTTGGCGGCATCGGGATAGTGATACTCGTGCAGCGTCGCCATCTGCTCTTCGAGATAGTTGTAAACCTTCTCGCGCGTGAACGATTTATTGTCGATATGCACATGGCAGGTGGCGCAGCGGTCGATGGTGTCAATCGTGGCGAACGACACATCCATCCGGATGTCGGGGAGAAAGATCGGCTTGACCCGATCCACCGGGTTCATGAACTGCAGCAACGGCGCCGCGCGCAGGCTCTCGCTCAGCCGCGCCAGAGCGGACTTGGGGGCGAGGCTGACGAGCCGCTTGTCCAGCGATTCGATGTCATCCGTCAGCTTCTTCTTTTCTTTCTTCAGCCCATCGAGCTCGGCGCCGCGCTCGATCATCGCGAGGCGGTTCTCCTTCGCCAATGCCTTTTGGGCGGCTAGGTCCTCGGCCTTAGACGCGAGTTGGCGCTCCGGCTGCTGAAGCAGTTCGGTCAACGAAGCAATCGCTTCGGCGTCGCCTAGCGTCTTGGCGTCCTGCAGCCCGGACTCCCAGACGCTGACGTTGGCCTTTAGGTTGTTAAACGAGAACGACTGATACGCGACTTCATGCTCGGCGGCATTCACCGCGGCCTTAGCCTGCTTGTACTGCGTGTCCTTTTCGCTGAGCTCTTTTTCCTTCGCCTTGATCTGCGCGTCGAGGGTACGGACTCGCTGCTTTACCTCGTCGGTGTTCAGCCGATCGATCTTTTCTTCGGTTAACGCCGCTTCCCAGACCCGCCCCTTCTGCTGCATCGGGCGCCAGGCGCGGTCGTAATCCTGCCACACCGCCCAGACCAGGGTGGCGGCCATCAGGATCGATGAAATCGCAAAAGCAACGTTAAGTCTGCGGATATTCCAGAACGTATCGGTGGGAATGGGCATGGCCGAAAGACCCTTTGGTCAAAGCCGCCAAATCCGATCCGCATCGCCTACGCGAACCGGTGAAGCGCGCGATCATAAGGCATGACCCCGAAGGGAACAAGAACGCGCCGCGCCCGTCCCTGCGGCAAAGCGACGCAGGGCCGGCGACCCAACGCCGTCATTATCGGTCACCCCATCATCGGATAAATGTGACAGCCCGATTGGACGATACAGGCGATGTCGAGACGTCGAATCGATGCAAAATCTCTGAGGCGAAGGGAATCGTATGAAGAAGCTGAATTGGCTGATGTTGCTGGCCGCGGTACTGCTCGTCGCCGGCTGCAAGTCGAACAAGAGTTCTTCCAAGGACACGCAGGCGAAAGCGAAGCCGAACACGGACGAGCTGAAGTTCGAAACCATGCGCGACCCGCCCATCAAGGCGAAGACGCATTTCGCCGCCGGGCAGTTGGCGGAAAGTCGGGGAAACCCCAACGGCGCCGTCGAGCAGTATTGGGAAGCCGCGCGCATTGATCCCAAATACAAGGACGCATATTTCCGGCTCGGCGTCGTGTACTGCCAATTGAAGCACTACCCCGACTCGATCGTCGCCTGGAAGCAATACATCAAAGCCACCAACGGCGACGCCACCGGATACAGCAACCTGGGCTTTGCCCACGAGCTGGCCGGCCAGCACGACGAAGCCGAGAAGGCTTATCGCAAAGGCATCGAAAAGGACCCCAAAAACGAGCCGTGCCGCGTAAACTACGGCCTCATGCTGGCGCGCGACAATCGCATGTCAGAAGGCGTCCTCCAGTTGCAGGCGGTCCTCACCCCCGCACAGGTCCACTACAACCTCGCCTCGGTCTACGAGCACCAGGGCCGCAAAGAGCAGGCCCGGTCCGAATACCGCAAGGCCCTGAACATCGATCCAAACCTGGCGGACGCCGAAGTGCGGCTGTCGGTTCTCAAGTAGCTGACAACTTGCCATCAAACCCAATTCGAAAAGCCCAGGGACTGTCGGTCCTTGGGCTTTTATCGTTGGTGGAACGAGTAAGCGATTCGGCTCAGAGTCGACGGCGGCGAACCAACATTCCCACCCCCGCGATCACCGCGAGCGCCCCAGAAGGCTCAGGCACGCCCGTCACCTGATGGATCTGGTTGAAATACGTGGCGATGTCGCCAGCGTCGGTAAAGTTACCGTAGATCGCCGTGCCAGCCGGCTGATTCGCGATGAATGTTTCTTGGTACAGCATGATGCCCAGGAGCGTGTTGGGTGAATCGGTGGAGAATACCGGCCCGCCGGAGTCGTGACTGATGCCGATCGCCTCACTTGTCGTCGCGCCCAGGGAAGGGTCGGTAAAGTCGGCGCCAAAAACTCTCGTCACGCTGATGTTGTTGGAATTGGTCACGAGCTCCGTAGTGCCGCTGGCGAAGGCCGTCGTGTTATTTGTGCCCCAGCGCTTTGCGGTTGGGGCGTTGTCGGTTGCGTCGTACTTGTATCCGAACTCATTTCCGCCGGATGCGACTTCGGTCCATGTGGGGTTATTGGGTGGGCCTGTGACGAGGTACTGCGCCGCCGGGCCCCGCAATGCACCGATGCCTGCTAGTGTGATCGCGGTCCCCGGTGTCGGTGTGGCGGTCGACAGGTTGAGTTGTTGGAGACTTGCGAGCACGGAGTTAGCGGCGGCCGTCTGCGTGCCGGCAACGTGGATCAGATCGATGTCGGCATTGCCACCGGTCGGAGTCTGCAGCCGCACCGCCGAGAGGGGGTCCAGGTCGACCGGGACGCCGCCAGTGGGGAACGTGTCCGTCGGGTAAAAAGTGATCGTATGGTTCGTCACCGGATCCAGGTGGTGCGCGGTGATCACCCAACCGTTGCCGATATAGACGCCGCCACCCAAAGAGACTTTGCCCAGGTTGAACCAGCCGGGGGTCGGGGGGCTCAGCGGCACCGTCGTGTTCTGCGTGCCGGTGCCGGTGGCGATCAACACCGCCAACGAGCGCGGCGCGTACCCTGCGAATCCGACTAAAAATGCCAGCGACGCAGCAGCAAGAGTCTTGCGAACCGAAGCCATCAACCCTCCAGGGGTGAACTGAAGCACCGGCATGGTGCCGAGCACGCGCGGCTAGAGTACCACAACGACGCGCCAAGAAAATGGCAGATTATTCTGCGATGACAGCAGCCTCGTCCGTCTCATTCTCCAAGCTTCAAAATGGGCAATTTGTTGGGCTTTGCCCGGCGAACCATCACCGGCCATCAGGTATGAAATTCGTGAACCCCTGGATCGAGCGTGCGCGATTTGCCGATCGGATCGACGAACTCCGCCTGCATACCTTCGGGAACGTCGATGCGCACCGCGAGTTGGTCGTCGCTCTTTTCCCATTCGACCCGAACGGGCCCAAGCGGCGACGGCACCACGCCGCGCGCGAAATCCAGCTTCTCCGTCAAGGGAGCGATCTTGATTCGCTTCCACCCCGGCCCCGTCGCGATGACACCGAGCAGCTGCTGGGACAGGTGATACAGGGGTGACGCCGACCACGCGTGGCAAACGCTGGCCTTCGGTTCCCAGTGCTCCCAGAATGTAGTGGCGCCCGCTTCCAGAAAATGCCCCCATTTCCTGCGGATCAGATCGACTGCCTCGTTCCTCGCGCCCGCGTGCAGGATCGCGTCGATCACCGTTGCGTAGAAGAACGGCGACGCGGTGACAACCTTGGTCCGCCGCGCCAGCGCCGATTTGAGCAGCACCTCCCGGGCGATCCGATTGTGGTGCTCCCGCTTCAGATCCAGCAGAACCGCCAGCGCATTGGCGTGTTGCGACACCTCTTCAACCATTTTACCCGTCGCCGGATCAAACCCATCGCGCCACGTGCGCGTCGTCTCGTCCCAGAAATGTTTCTCGATCGCCGCCTCGAGCGACTTGGCGCGTTGTTCGAAGGCGCGGGCTTTGCCGTCATCAGCCACGCGGCACAGATCAGCAGCGCGGCGGAGGGCTTGGAGATACAGCAGGTTAAGCGTCGCGCTAAAATCCGCCTTTCGCACCGGCGCCCAGTCCAGAAAGACCCAGAAACCGTCGAACCCGCCGACGAGGCCGTTGGGTGATTCATGTCGCCTAAAGAACTCAAACAGCCGGTGCATTGTTTGCAGGCATTCACGGACGAGCGCGTCGCTGCCGGTGTGCTGATAGTGATCCCAGATGGAGCACACCCACGCCATCATAAAATCCGGCAGGCGATGCGCCGGCGCGTCAGCCGGTGGGTGGGCGTGCAGCGTGCCGTCGGCGGCTTGAGATTGCGCGACCTGGCGGATGCCGCGCTCCAGAAGCATCAGGTCGCCAAACGCGTAGACGGTGACGAGCGACTGGATGCGCGCATCGCCCCACCATTGCGCCTGCTCGCGCCCGGGGCAATCGACGAGGGCGTCGAATGCGCAGTTCACTTGCGTGTTCCTCGCGACCTTCCAGATGTCGTTTAAGCGCGCGTCGCTGCACTCAAACGAACCGCTCTCGTCCAGCGTTGCATGCACCTGGCGAATCGCTACGTGACGAATCTTCAGCGGCTTCTCATCGATGTTGCGGAAGACGAGCGTGATGTAGCGTCCACCCAGAAACTGAAACGATTCCCAACGCTGCGCGCCGGGACGGCAGCGGTAACGCAGCGCCGTGGCGGCATGGCTGGAATCCGGCTCGTCCGCCGAGCCGAGCAGGAGCGGCGCGCCGGTCTTGTCGATTTCCTCAGTGAAAATGACGTCGATGATCTCGTCGCCAACCGCTTCAGCGATATCCAGAATGATGTGCCCGGTGCGATACGTTCCCAAGTCAAGCACCGCCATCAGAAAATCAGCATCTGTCGGCGGCGAGACGATCGTCAGCTCATTGTCGTCCGT
>JBBRIN010000370.1:0-4780 GCA_038221115.1 Tepidisphaerales bacterium | reverse complement strand
CGCCGGCCCTGCCCGCGCGCCCCGCGGCCGCCCCCGCGCCGGGGGGCGGGGGCCTTGTGGTCGAGGTCGCCGACGACGCAGATGCTGATGCAGTCGGGCTCGACGACGAGGTTGCCGGCGGGGGAGGCGGCGGAGTCCTGGTGGTTCCAGCGTTCGCTGATCTGGAGCTCGCCGTCGACGAGGCCGTTGCCGTTGCCGACGATGAAGTGGTCGCCGACGCCCTGGGGGCCGTGGCCGAGGGTGAGCGCGTTGCCGGCGGTGGTCTTGCTGTGGTGGATGTAGATGTACTTCCAGCGCTCGGGTCGGACGGGGACCGCCATGCTGAAGATGGCGCCCAGCGAGTCGCCGGCGTCGGTGGGGAAGAGGGTGGTGGCCGCGTCGGGGCGCATCGGCGCGGGGGCCATTGCGCGGAGGAGGAGAGTGGTGAGGCTGAGGACGGTGAGCAGGCTGACGAAGACGATGCCGTTGCGGCGATTGGCGGCGGCGACGGCGCGCGTGGAGGGGGGGCGGGTGATTTTGAGCGTTCCGTTGGAGCGGTTGGACTTCTTCACGGTGCCCTCGTTGTCGGCGGACCTGTCGATGGAGCGGAACCCACGAATGGACGGACGACGGCGGGTTGATGGCCGGGCCGTCGAGGCAATTGGGGGAGGGCGTCCGATAAAATCGGGCGTGTCCCTCTGATTCTTAAGATCGGCTCAAGTGGGGCGCATCACTTTAATGCCTATTGAAAAGATTGCCGACGGGGTGGTTGCCGGACGTGTTGATTAGCGGGAGGACTGCAACTCTTCGAGGGTGACGTTGCGATAGGAGCCGCCGGTTTTGGTGGCGGCTTCGGTCATGGGCTTGGCGGAGGCGGGGGCGTTGAGGGAGAGGCAGTAGACCTTGGCGGTGCTGTCCTTGCGGGCATCGAGGACGACCTTGGCGAAGTCGCCGCCGACGAGTTTGGCGGTGGTGATGACGACGGCGGCGGGCTTGGCGGCGAAGGCCTTGTTCAGCGCGGGCTTCAGGTCGGACTGCCGATAAGCGATGACGGAGTCGAGGGCGGCGGCGGCCTTTTTAACGGTGTCGTCGGTTGCGGGGGAGAGGGCGGCGGGGATTCGGAGCGGGTCCTTCTCGTTGTCGAGCTTCCAGAAGATAATCTGGAACTTTTGGTCGGGGCGGAGCGAGCGGAGGGTTTTGGCGGCGGCGAACTTGACGTATTCGAGCGTGTCGCGGCTGCCGTCGCCGCGGTCGAGGACGAAAATGATCGAGGGGTCGTTGAGGGGGGTGCCGAGGAAGGTGGGGGGGCCGAGGGGGGCCTTGGAAGGGGGATTGGCGGGGGACTTGGGCATGGGTTTGGGCGTGGGGAGTTGCGCGGTATCGGTGGGTGTCGGGGCAGTGCCGTTGCTGCGGAGGAGGACGCCGATCAGGACGCCGAGCAGGAGGATGATGACGACGGCGCAGAGGACGAGGAGTTGGGTGGTGTGCGATTTGGGTTGTGGGACGAGTTCGTCGGCGGAAGGCGGGGCGCGGAGGCGGCGTTGTCCGGAGGTGAGCCCGCTGCCGGAGAGGCCGCTGCTGGAGGCGACGGCTTCGGCGATGGCATCGAGGCCGCTGCCGGCGGCGTTGGCTCTGGATTGACCGCGATAGAGGGATTTGGAAGAGCCGGCCTGGCCGGCGGCGGTCTTGGCGACGATGCCGGAACTGGGGAGGCCGTCGGCTGTTTTGAGGCGCTTGGGGACGGTTTGGATGGTGCCGCAATACTGGCAACGGCAAGCGCCACCGGCGAACGCATCGTCGATGCTGAGCTGGGCTTTGCAGTTGGTGCAGTTGATGAGAATCATTCAGGAGAGTTGGTAGTTGATAGTTGGTGGTTGATAGTTCATGTGCAATTTTTTTGCTGGCAACTGACAACTTCTTCTAAGGTTGCCACAGGTAGTAGAAGCCGGAGGGGAGGAGGGCGCTGGCGCCGGGGAGATTCAGTTGTAATACGGTGGCTTGGGGTTCGGGGGTTTGGGAGCGGGCGTAGATGGAGCCGCCGTAGCCGAAGGGGCGTTTGTAGAGGACGGCTTTGGCGTTGGGGGCTTTGGCGAGCTGGCGGGCGAGATCGATGGCGTCGGGGAGCATGCCGGTCTGGTCGGCGAGGCCGAGCTCGACGGCCTTGGCGCCGCTCCAGACGCGGCCGCTGAAGATGCCGGCGTAGGTGGAAGGCTGGGTGGCGGGAGGCGGGGGCGGGATCTCGGCGACGCGAGGGCGGTTCTCCTTTACGACGCCGGTGAAGCGAATGTAATACTCGTTGACCATTTCCTGCATGACGGCTTTTTCGAGGGACGTTTCGTGCTTGAAGGGAGAGCCCATTTCCTTGAGGGTGCCGCTGTGGACGGCGCGGCTCATGATGCCGATGTTGGCGAGACCGTCGGCGACGTCGAAGTTGGAGAAGATGACGCCGATGCTGCCGACGACGCTGGTGGGGTGGGCGACGATTCGGTCGGCGGCGCAGCTGACGTAGTAGGCGCCGCTGGCGGCGACTTCCTGGGTGGCGGCGACGACGGGCTTGTGGGTCTTCTCCTTGAAGCGCCGGATCATCTGATACATCGTGTCGGAGGCGGTGACGGTGCCGCCGGGCGAGTTGATGCGCAGCACGATCGCCTTCACCTCGGCGTCCTTCTCGGCCTTCTCGAGCTCCTGGGTGAAGAGGCTGAGGGTGTTCTCGCTGGCCTGGAGGAAGCCACCGGTGCGGACGTTGGCGAGCATGCCCTCGACCTCGATGATCGCCACCTTGCCGGCGCTCCAGCCTTTGCCTTCCTGCACGATTTCTTCGCGCAGGGTGTGATGGCTGGAGACAGGGGTGATGAGGAAGCTTGGGGCGCCGCAACCGGCGAGGGTGATGCAGAGGCAGGCGAGACAGACGGTGCGGAAAGCCAATCCCTGGCGGAGACGCGCGAAGACAACACGCATGGGAATTCCTATGCTACGGCCGAACCTGGGGGCGACAAACGACGCTGAGACGGAGGATAATTTACCCGTGGCGTACCATGTGAGCAAAGCGGAATTTGCCGGACTGGTGGAGCGGGCGCTGGCGGAGTTACCGAAACAGTTCGTGGAGTTCGTGGAGAGGGTGCCGGTGGAGATTCGGAGGCGCCCGAGCCGGCGTGAGTTGCGCGAGCTGGGGCTGGAGGAGGACGAGTTGTTGCTGGGGCTGTATCAGGGGCGGCCGCTGACGGAACGGAGCGTGGAGGATTCAGGGGCGATGCCGGACGTGATTTACATTTTTCAGGAAGATGTGGAGCTATGCAGCGACAGCGAGAAGGAGTTGGTGGAACAGGTGCGGGTCACGGTGCTGCACGAGATCGGGCATCACTTTGGGATGGATGAGGATGATCTGAATGCGCTGGGGTATGGTTGAGATATTACAAGCCGAGGGCGGAAGCGGCATTTCTTCATTGCAGATCACAGCCGAACCGCACCGGCCAGTTCCCGCTCCAACCCGCGGGCCACCAGTTGAGCGCGGCTCAAACCCTCCTTTTTTGCAAATTCATCGGCGCGCTTCAATAAATCCTTCTCGACGCGCAACGAGATCACTTTGACGCCGTTGCCCTTTTTGGACCGGCCCATCGCGGTCTTCAGCCGACGCCACTCCTTTTGCTGCGCGGGACGAAGGGGCGCGAATGTATCGGCGATGAATTCGCGGTCGAATTCCTTCGTGACGGCGGCTTTTTCGTCATCTTGCAGAGAGAGAAAACGCTCGACCGGGTCCGGCGCAATCGGATCTCGTTTGCTTTTCACGCCCTTCGTGCGGGCCAAGCGATGTCTTGCGATTTTCTGGTTTCTCATGGGTAGCACCCTATCGGGATCGTCGGCGAAAAACCTTTTTCTCTCTATCGTTCAAGGGGCGGGCATGAATCACGAACGCATACGGCGCGGGACTGACCAGGTAGACCACCTGCAGCAGTCGTCCGCCCGAACCCCGGCCCATGACGATCCATTTGTCATCACCGCGATATTCGGGCCACGGCGGCTCCGCGTTTCCTCCACCGTAACGCCGTGCTTCGTCGCATGATCGAGGTTCCAGGCGTTCCACCGGAAGTCATCGATCATCTCGTTCATTATATAAGCAGATTTGTGGTGATCAATTCCGAGCGGGTCTACAGCCGGCTAATTAACAACTCCCGCTGGAAGATCAGCTCCTTGGGCAGGTCGCCCGCCAGCTTGAGGAACAGATCCTCCTGGCTGAGCAACTCCGACTTGACCTCGCTTGGGTGGACCGATTGAATCGCTTCGAGTTGCTCGCGGTTGACGGATAACCCTTCGAGATCGATGTCTTCGGCGCGGGGCATCCAGCCGAGTACGGTTTCGCGGGCATAGGCGCGGCCGCGGGAGCGGTCGATAATCCACTTGAGGACGCGCATGTTGTCTCCGAATCCAGGCCAGATGAAGCGTCCTTGGTCATCCTTGCGGAACCAGTTGACGTGGAAGATGCGCGGGCAGTCGCTCATGCGCTTTCGCATGCGGAACCAGTGGACCAGGTAATCGCGGATGTGGTAGCCGATGAACGGGAGCATCGCCATCGGATCGCGGCGGACGAGGCCCACCTCGCCGGTGTTTTCGGAGCCGCATGACAGGTATTCAAATTTATTTCGATTTTTGACGCCGGGGTCGGTAACCTGCTTGGGTTCCACAAATCGGCCAAGCGTGGTTTTCATCCGGGCGGCCGTTCCGTGCCGGAGTTGACACCACGGGTGAGGGCGGTTCCCGGTTTCCGGAGGCCGCTGGGAGAGAAGCATGAAACTGTTTCAAAACC
>JBBRIN010000369.1:0-4781 GCA_038221115.1 Tepidisphaerales bacterium | reverse complement strand
TCACGGAAGGGGAAGCGGAGGTTTACGCATTGCCACTGACGGCAAAACAGAGCGACGGGGTGGCGCCCGCTGCGTCGGCTGGAGCTGCCGATGCGGGGGTACTGATGTATGTGACGGATGGGGCGGAGCGGCGATGGGTGGTTCAAGATGGCATGGCGGATGTGGATTTTGGGCGGTTGTTGCTCGATGCGGCGATGAATGGGCGGGCGGTGGACGGGCAGGCGGTGCGGTTGCGTGGGAGAAGGATGAGCTCAAATGGGGCGTCGCCGCCGGACCTGGCGGGGCTGACGGTGAAAGTTCCGGATCGGGAGCAGAGCAACAGCAACGTGACGTTTGGGGATCAGTTGATTTTGAAGCTGTATCGGCGGCTGCCGGAGGGGACGAACCCGGAGCTGGAGGTGGGCGAACACCTGAGCGCGCGGGCGGGATTCACCAATACGGCGGGGCTGGCGGGCGCGATTGAGCTGGTGGGGCGCGGCAGCACGCGGACGCTGGCGGTGGTGATGAACTTTGTGAGCAACGAGGGAGTTGCGTGGGCGATGTTTTTGGATCGGGCGCAGCGTTACTTTGAGGGGTTGGATGCGCTGGCTGCGGAGCAGGCGGCGGCGTTGTGTTTGCCGGGAGATCCGGGTTGCGCGGGCGGCGGAGAGGGGCCGCCGGCTGGCGTGGCGACGTTGATTGCGGAGCCGCTGGAGCTCGCGCGGCTTCTGGGGCGGCGGACGGCGGAGATGCATGGGGCGCTTGCGGACGATCATGGGGATCCGTCGTTTACGCCGGAGCCGTATAGTCCGGTTTATCAGCGCGGGCTTCTGCAATCGATGCGGAACGCGACGCGGGCGACGATGCAGGAGTTGGCGAAGCGGCCGCTGGCCGGGGAAGCGGGGGAATTGGCGAAGCAATTGCTTGGGCGGGAGGCGGATGTGTTGCGGGCGTTTGGGGAGCTGACGGGGCGGCCGATTAAGGCGATGCGGATTCGTTGCCATGGGGATTATCACCTGGGGCAGGTGCTGTGGACGGGGAAGGATTTTGCGATCATCGATTTTGAGGGGGAGCCGTTGCGGTCAGTGGGGGAGCGTCGGTTGAAGCGGTCGCCGATGCGGGATGTGGGAGGGATGGTGCGGAGTTTTGATTATGCGGCATGGACGGCGCTGCGGCGGCATTGGGAGCTGCTGCCGCCGACGGAGGGGAGTGCGGGGGCGCGGGAGCGGGATTTGCGCGGGGCGGCGGTGTGGAGCGCGTGGCTGAGCCGGGAGTTTGTGCGGGCGTACACGGCGCGCGTGCGGGAGGTGCGCGCGGATTTGATACCGCAGGATGTGGCAGAGGCGGAGCGGCTGCTGCGGTGTTGGGTGCTGGAGAAGGCGTTGTATGAGATTCGGTATGAGCTGAACTCGCGGCCGGATTGGGTGGAGATTCCGTTGAGGGCGGTGATGGAGATTCTGAGGGGTTGAGTTTCGAAGAACCCCCATCCTAGCCCTCAGCAGGGGCGGTAGGGAGAGGAGGATGAGGAGAGGCGCCACGGCTGATGAAACGGGCAGGAGATGCGTGCTCAAAGGTGGCGGGTTAACGTTCTGCGACTTGGCGAGGCGACGGAATATGCTCCCCGTCGTCCATCATCGAAGCGACCGTCGTCGCAACCAACGCGCGAGTCTCGCGGACGCAGGCGTTTGGGTCCTTGCCGAATCCAAAGACCAACGGCAGTTCGACGCAACGGCCTTCGAACTCGCCCTCCTCGCGATCGAAGACGATTACGATCTGGTAGGCATCTGCGATTTTTTTGGCCTTGTCGAGAACGCCCGGCTTGAACGGGCGGCGTAGGTCACTCGCCACAGAGCTTTTTCGCTTTCCGGTAGTAGCCATGCTTCACCTGTCCTTTGTGAACGGGAACCGGGAACGTGCCGACGCCTTCCTTCTTGAAGATGTGGTGTGATCCCCTAACGTGATGAAGTATCCAGTTGTGCCGCTCCAAAAGCTCTCTAATAACCCCGAATCTCACCGGGCTTGGCATATTGTATCCCCAAATTCAGCCATTCCTTCCTCAGCCCACAAACCTCCGGCTGAACATCTTCACGGCATCTGCTGCATCTGCGAAACCATGACCTTCATTCCGCACGCCGGTGTCAGACGTTGCCGACTACGGATTCGATCAGCTCGCGGGCTTTGCGGGCTTCGGCGATGCGGCGCTGCGGGTCGACGACGGGACCGAGGGTTTCGATGACGAGGGGGCCGCTGGTGAAGCCGCCTCGTTTGAGCTCTTGCATGACCTGTTTGAACTTGACCTCGCCGGAGCCGGGGGTGACATCGACACTTTTGGGGGACTTGAAATCCTTGACGCACATTCCGCGGACGACGCCGGCGACGGTTTTGGCGTCATCGACGGGATCGAGCTTGCCGTTGGAGTAGAAGAAGATGTTGCCGGGGTCGTACCAGAGGCCGAAGTTTTTCTTGCCGACTTTTTCGACGGTTTTTTTGCACTGCTCGCCGGTGGAGTTCAGGCCGCCGTGAGGCTTGATGACGATTGAGACGCGTTTTTCGCCGGCGTAGTCGCAGCACTCTTCGATGGCCTTGTAGTAGGCGTCGTATTCGGATTCTTTTCCGGTGCCGCCCATGAGAAGCGTGCCGACGCCGGCGATGGCGGCGTTGTCGATCAGCTTGCGGAGGGCGGTGACGCCGTCCTGGACGGATTTCTGGACGGGGAGCCCGCCGCCCCAGGCGGCGAGAACGCCGAGGCCGCGTTTTTTGGCTTCGTCACCGGCTTTGGCGGCATCTTCGGGGGTGGATTTATAGGTGAGGAAATAGCTGCCGGGCACTTTGGAGGTCATGAAGCCGACGTATTTGTAGCCGGCCTCGGCGATGGCATCGAAGGCGACGGGGTAGGGTTCGGTGTTCCAGGGGCGGGTGAAGCAGCCGATTTGCCAGGCGGCGGGGTCGGCGGCGCGAAGGACGGAGGGAGGCAAGAGCGTGGCTGCGCCTGCGACGACGGCGCTGGCTAAAACCTGACGACGCGTGACTTGCTGGAACCTGTTTATCATTTCTGACCTTTAAGGGAAGCCGGGCTTTGTGGATCGATTCAAAATGAGGGGTTGGGAAGACTGCTAAGCCGCAAGCGGCGATTTTGTGGGGGCCCTTTATCCTTCGCGGATCTCGCGCTTGTCGGCGTCGTACACTTGGCGTTTGCCGGAGTCGAAGGCGCGGACGGCCATGATGGCGGCGACGGAATGCTGGTAGCCGGTGTCGATGGGGGCGTTGGGCGGCTTGCGGGTGCGCAGGCACTGCAACCAGTTTTGGAAATGGTCTGGGCGTTCGATGGGTTTGATCAATTCTTTGGTCCCGGCCTTGGCGCGGATGGGGGAGAGGAAGGGGGCGGCCCATTCGGTCCAGTCCATGACGGCTTTGTCGCCGTACATGCGGGAGGTGATGCCCCCGGTGCTGCCAAAGTTGGTGGAGTAGCTGACGAGGAAGCCTTCGGGGTAGACCCAGGTGGCTTCGACGGAATCGGGACAGTCGAATTTGTTTTCATCCTTGAAGCTGAAGATGCCGCCGTTGCAGACGCAGCTTTGGGGGATGCCGGCGTCCATGATGTAGTGCATGGTGTCGAGGAAATGAACGCCGAGCTGTGGGATGGGGCCTTCTGAGAAGCCGCGATAACCGAACCAGCCGGAGAATAGGAGCGCGCTGAAGGGCCGCGATGGCTTTCCGCACAGGAACTCGGACCAGTCGACGTCCTTTTCTTCGACTTTTCGGGTGGTGCGCTGATACCAATAGGGCCTGGGGGAGTTTCGCATCTGCTCGACGCGGGAGACTTTTCCGAGGACGCCGGAGCGGTAGACATCGCGGCAGGCGTTGAAGCTGGGCATGCTGCGAAGCTGGGTGCCGATCTGCACGACGCGGTCGGTGGCCTTGACGGCATCGACGGCGGATTTGAGGGAGTCCATATCCATGGCCAGCGGCTTTTCGCAATAGACATCCTTGCCGGCCTCGACGGCGGCCTTGAGGTGGGTCGTGTGCTGGTGGTCGCAGGTGGCGATCATCACGGCATCGACGTCCTTCATGTCGAGCAGCTCTTTGTAGGAGGAGCATTGCTTGGCTTCTCGTCCGTACCATTCTTTGACGCGCTGGACGGCGCGGTCGCGGTGAACGGCCCAGACGTCGCAGACGGCGATGTATTCGACCTTTTCGATTTTTTCGTGAGGGTGGACGCCGGCCATGTGTGCGCCGTAGCCGCGGCCACCGCAGCCGATCTGGCCGAGGGTGATGCGTTCGTTGGCTCCGACGACGCGGGCGTAGCTGGCGGCGCTGCCGGCCACGACGCCGGCGGCGGCTGCACCGCTGGCTGCTTTTAAGAATTCCCGCCGAGACGCTGACTTGGGCATTGGGTTCCTCCGAATGTGATGATGTCCCGCCCTTCCAAGTATCTTCGATTGGCACGACCGTTGTTCCTTTACGAGGCGAACACTTGGGAGGTGTTATGGTGTTTTGGCGCCTGGGGATTCGATTTCGTCGGCGATGCCGTTGTTGTTTTTGTCGGTGAGGCCGGAAAAGGGACTGTGGGTGACGCTCTGCCAGGCGGCTTGGCGCAGCAGGCGGTCGAATTCGGGGGGGACGCCGTCGGGTGCGAAGCCCTGGATCAGCTCGGGGGACTTTTTGTAGAGGGTTGCGTAGTAGGCGTAACCGACGATTTGCGCCATGCCGCTTTTCGTGGAGAGGTGGCCGCCGTCGCGATAGATGCCCTTGGTGCCGCCGAGGTGTTCTGAGACGCAATCGAGGCTGGGGAGCTGCTTGTC
>JBBRIN010000368.1:0-4793 GCA_038221115.1 Tepidisphaerales bacterium | reverse complement strand
CTTCGCCGAAGCTGATTCTGCCGTTCGAATTCCGCGCCCGATAAAACTCACCCTGAAGGGCAGAGACGTGGAATCCGCGCGCTTTCACAACCTATGAGGAGACCATCGTGAAGACACTCATTGCCGCCGTCGTTGCGTTCGCGTTCACCGCGCTAGGCGCGCCGCCGGTCGCGCACGACCCGCTGAATGTCCGGCTCGACCTGCTGGGCCCCTACCTCATTCTGGCGACCGAAAGCGCAAACGTGGACTACCCCGCCGCCATCGCACTCGCGAAGCAATTGCATCCTACAGCGGCGATCGCCACGTTCGCCGCCAATGACCTTGCGACGGCCCAAAAGATCCTGCTGGCACAGCATCCCCGCTACGTCCTTCTGATCCTCAAGCCCCAAGAACTGGATGTGAACTTCGCCTGGCAGTGGCTCACGCTTTCCACGCAGTTGAACGACGACCCGTTGGAGGACATTCGAACCGGCATAATCACGGGCGCTTCGCCGGAGGACGCCGCTGCTTTCGTGCAGCGAATCTTTGCAGCGGTGAGCGGGCAAGCCGTCGTGCCCGCGCGATTCGTCGACAACCTCGGTCCCAACCCGCAGGCCGGCAAGCTCGACTTCATGCAGCAGCCGGGGGCATTCATGGTTCCCGCATTTGCGCCACGACTCGATCTGGCGCTCATCTCCCACGGGGCCGAAGCATTCACCGACGACCACCTCGACTCGATGCGCGGCGCCGGCCTGCTCCACTTTGGCGGCCACGGCCACCCCGACCGCATCGACGACGGACTGAAGGGAACTCAGGCCAAGGCATTGCTGCTCGCGCCCTCGGTGGCATTCAACGGCGCATGCTACACCGGCGTCACGCAGCGCTGGTTCGACCAATTCAATCGGGAGGGAAAGATCGCAGAAAAATCGGTCGCTCCGGCGGAGAGCTTTTGCCTCAATTTCCTGCGAACCAACGCGATCGCATACCTGGCCGCTCTGCATCCGGATCATGGGATCCCGTTCTACCAGGAGATGGAATTCCTCGCCTTCAGCGGCGCCTCGCTGGGCGATGTGATCAAACACACGCATGACGGCGTGATCCTTGCCTCCGGCGGCCGCGTGCCCAAGTTCGAGCGGCTGACGGCTGGAATGCCCACGCCCGCCTGGCCGCCGAGCGAGATCATGCTCAAAGCCACGGCCTCCCGCGTGCTGTTCGGCGATCCGTCACTCATCGTGGCCGACGCGTTCACCAAGCCTCCTTTTAAGACCGACGTTGAGGCCGACGGCGATTCCCTTCGCGTCAACGCCACGCTGGCGAATTTCGCGCTCCTGAGCACCTACACCGACACCTATTGGGCCGACTTGTCGCGCGATGAGAACCTGTTCAACGATCGAGCTCTGATTGTCGCGGATTTACCCCCGTCCTGGCATTCGGTGGGCGGCGTGGAAGTGGAAAGTGTGTCGGCGGGCGGGAAATCGATGAAACCCCGGTTGGTGGGATACGCGGTTGAGGAACAAGCCGGCGAGCAGGCTAACACGCGCCGGCTCCACGTTCAGGTTGACGTTCCCTCCGTAGGCTACATGCAATCGCCATTTCGGGTCGCCGGGGCCCGTGTGGTATTGAAGATCAGCCGCTAGCCGCGCGAGCATTCTGGCTGCGCCAATTCCCCGCAAAAACCATGAACCTGGGCCGCATGGCAGAGCGCGCGCCGCTAAGATAGTCGGATGGATTTATTCGGCGACGTGCGGAAGAAGAATCTCGGGAAAGTAGCGCCGTTGGCCGCGCGGATGCGCCCGCGCAACCTCGACGAGTTTGCCGGACAACAGCATTTTCTGGGCGAAGGGAAGCTCTTGCGGCGCATGCTCGAGGCCGACCGTTTGAGCAGCGTGATCTTTTACGGTCCGCCGGGCACCGGCAAGACGACCCTCGCGCAGATCATCGCCCTGCACACCAAGTGTCATTTCGAGCGAGTGAACGCCGCGGCGGTCGGGGTGAAGGAAGTACGCGCGCTGCTCGACGCGGGGAAGGAGCGGTTGGGAAACACAGGGCAGCGCACGGTGCTGTTTCTGGATGAAATTCATCGCTTCAATCGCGCGCAGCAGGATATCTTGCTCCCGGACGTGGAGAGCGGGCAGATCTTATTGGTAGGGGCGACGACGGAGAATCCATTCTTCGCCGTCAACTCGCCGCTGGTAATCCGAAGCCAGATTTTCCAGTTTGCCGCGCTCTCCGAGGAGTACATCCGATCATTGATTGATCGGGCGATTGCCGATGAGGAACGGGGTTATGGGCGGTTGAAGATCCAGATCGACGCTGAAGCGGTGGAGCATTGGGCGCGGACGTCGGATGGGGATGCCCGGCGGGCGCTGACGGCGCTGGAGATCGCCGTGTTGTCGCTTCGTGCGGAGAGCGACGAAGAGAGCGGCAAGACGCATGCGGTTGATCCCTCCGTCGCTTCGTCGCTTGGTCGCTCCGTCGCTCCTCTCCACATCACCCTGGACGTGGCCGAGCAGTCGATTCAGCGGAAGGCCATCGTTTATGACGGCACCGGCGATGAGCATTACGACGCCGCGAGCGCCCTCATCAAAAGCATGCGCGGAAGCGACCCGGATGCAGCCGTGTACTGGGTTGCCCGGATGCTCGAAGCCGGGGAAGACCCGCGCTTTATCGCACGACGGATTGCGATTCTTGCCAGCGAGGATATTGGCAACGCCGACCCCAATGCCCTTCTGGTTGCCGCTGCCGCGTACGACGTGGTTGCCAACATTGGCATGCCCGAGGCGCAGCTCACCCTGGGACAGGCGGCAATCTATATGGCCACCGCTCCCAAGAGCAACGCATCAGCGATGGCGATCTGGGACGCGATGAAAGACGTGCGCGAAGGACGGACGATCCCGGTTCCCCGTCACCTGCGCGATACGCACTACGGCGCGGCGGCGAAGCTCGGTCACGGAGCCGGATACAAATACGCCCATGACTTTGAAGGCGGCTACGTGGAGCAGGATTATCTGGGCGTCGATAAGACCTACTACTCCCCTACCGATCAGGGTTACGAGGCAACGATCGCCGATCGCATGGCGAAGCTGAAGCAGCGGGCGGCTGATTGGGGCAGCAAGCAATTCCCTCCCAAGCAGACTGGAGCGTAGAAATGCGGCCCCGACTCCTCCACTTATGGCGATCCGTCAGTTATTAAATAGAAATCCCTTAGCTCCGCATCGTATTATTCCCGGTGTCAGGTATGGCGGCGGGGGGATTTTTCAGAGGGTTGCTGAATGAACGAGGCTTCGCGTAACGATTCGGATGGCGGTGGTCAAAAGGCGGAGGTCCGAAAGGATCTGCGCGACCGTCTGGCGGCGATGACGGACGAAGAACGACGCGCCAAGAGCAGCGCAGCTTGTGCCCTCGTATCCAGCAGCAATGAATTCGAGCAGGCGCGGGTGGTGATGCTGTTTTTGAGCATGCCGCAGGAAGTCGACACCGCCCCTCTGGCCCTTCGATGTTGGCAGGCCGGGAAAACGGTGGTAGTCCCCAAGGTGAGTTGGGATCAGCGCCGGATGCTGCCCGTGGAGATTACCAGCCTTCATTCGTTTACGACTACGGGGCAGGGCGTGCGGGAGCCGGTCGGGGGCAAACCCGTGCCCCTGGATTTAGTCGATTTGGTGATCGTGCCGGGGCTGGGGTTTTCCGAAAACGGATATCGCATCGGCCGCGGAATGGGCTTTTACGATCGCTTCCTCGCGCAGCCGGAATTCATCGGAATGTCCTGCGGGCTGGCGTACGAGGAACAGATTGTTTCAGAGCTGCCGGTGCTTGACCACGACATGCCATTGAGTATGCTCGTGACCGATCGGGAAATCAGGCGCTTCGCATCGAAATTGATTCAGTCGTAGTTGTCAGAGAACATGGAGGTTCTCATGTCACGCCGGACCAGCAGGATGCTGATTGGGGTTCTATCCGTTACCACGATTGTGGGTTTGAGCGCGTACGCGATCGCGCATCGGAAAGCGCCGGTAAAGGGCGCGACGATGCTGGCCGCCACCGCCGATTCCTCAGCCGCTGCGCCGACCACCAAGCCGGCAAAAGATGCGGCAGTTGCGACCGACGATCGACCGAACCAGGACGCGCCGCCCGTCACGCCGCCAACCGTGCGGCCGAAGGCCACCTTGGCCATGGCGGTCGCCAAGCCGTCTGCGATGAATGCACTGGCCGAGGGGAAGGCCAAGCTGGATGCCGGCACCCTGGTCGCGGGGCGGAAACTGCTGAACGATGCCCTGATGAGCGGGCAACTCAGCGATGCTGAGACCGCCGAAGCCAAGCGGCTCCTCGCCGACGCCAACAAATCGATCGTGTTTTCAACTCGTAGCTTCGACGGCGACGAGTGGTGCGGAACGCACACCGTGGCCACCGGCGAACTGCTGCAGAAGATCGCCGCCAGGCAAGGCGTCACCGCCGACCTCCTACTGCGGATCAACGGCATCGCCGATGCGCGGCGGCTGCGGGCGGGCGCCACCATCAAGGTGATCAACGGGCCCTTCCATGCGGTGGTGACCAAGCACGCCTTTACCATGGACTTGTACCTCGGCGGGCCCGCCGAGAAGGGGTCGCAGTTCGTGACCACCTATCCGGTGGGGTTGGGCCGCGAGGATTCGACGCCCAGCGGTTCATGGGTCGTCGAGCAGCGCGTAACCAACCCGAAATACTACAGCCCGCGCGGGGAAGGCATCATCGAAGCCGGCGATCCCAAAAACCCGCTCGGCAAGTTCTGGATCGCGTTGACCGGCACCGATGGAAACGCGATCGGAAAACAGTCCTAC